>JACCSH010000090.1 GCA_013813125.1 Nocardioidaceae bacterium
CTACCGTAGTTGGTGCTTCGCCTATTCAGCGGATCGCGCATGGCAGGATGAGTCCCCAGCGGGGAAAGGGACGGTTCTTTATGGCGCTTATTCAGGCGCGTGGCCTCAGCAAGACGTTCAAGGGAAAAGCGGCGGTTCGGGGGCTCTCGTTCGATGTGGTGCCGGGTTCCGTGACAGGTTTTCTAGGCCCGAACGGCGCCGGTAAGTCCACAACCATGCGGCTGATGTTGGGCCTCGACAACGGTGAAGGCATCAGCACGTACGACGGCGTCGCCTATCGCGATCTCAAGCAGCCGCTGCGCCAGGTTGGCTCAGTGCTCGACGCCAAGCCGTTCCACCCCACTCGCAAAGCCGTCAACCATCTGCGCATGCTTGCCGCCTCCAACGCTATCCCGCAGACGCGGGTCACCGAAGTGATCAACATCGTGGGTCTCGGCGATGTGGCCAACGCCAAGCCGAAGACCTTTTCGCTGGGCATGGGTCAGCGCCTGGGTCTCGCGACCGCCCTGCTCGGTGACCCCGGCACGTTGATCCTCGACGAGCCCGCTAACGGACTCGACCCACAAGGAGTCCACTGGTTGCGCAACATGCTCAGGACCCTCGCCTCGCAGGGCCGCTCGATCTTTGTGTCGAGCCACCTGCTGTCCGAGACGGCGCTGATGGCCGACCATCTCGTGGTCATCGGTCGCGGCTCACTGATCGCCAGCGGCAAGATGTCGGACTTCATCTCGACCAGTCATCGCAACGCGGTGGTTGTCAGGGTTGACCAGACTGAACTGATGATTCGTGAGTTGCGAGCGCGTCAGGCCACCGTGGTGCCGGAGCCCGACGGACAGCTCGCCATCACGGGGATGGGGTCAGATGCCGTCGGGGCGTTGGCTCATGAGCTAGGCGTGCGGGTGTTCGCGCTCTCGAACCGCGAGGCGACACTCGAAGAGGCGTTTCTCGACGCGACCGGCGCATCTGAGGAGTTCCGCGCTTCGATGGGGTTCGGGTCAGGGCCAGCGGGGCCGGGCGGTGCCGGTCAGTCGCCGTACGGCCAACCCGGCTATGGGCAGCCACCGGGATATGGCGAGCAACCCGGCTGGCAGGCACCAGGATCTGCACAACAACCCGGCTATGGGTCGGGTCCGAGTTCTGGACAGCCGCCGGGTTATGGCCAGCCTTTCCAGGGCTCAGGCCAGCAGGGTTATGGCCAGCCTTCCCAGGGCTCAGGTCAGCAGGGTTATGGCCAGCCTCCGCAAGGATACGGGCCACCGCCCCAGGGATACGGTCAACCGCCCCCGGGTTATGGCCAGGAGTCCCAGCACCCTCCGCAGGGTTACCCGGCCCCACCGCAGCCCCCCCAACCGCCGCCGCCCGACCCTCATCAGTCCGACTCTCGACAGTCCGAACAGGCTGACCCGGCTGACCCGGCAGACGGAGACCGTCGATGACTGGTGCCCTGAAGTACGAGTGGCTCCGCATCCGCACGATCGCCTCGTCCTACTGGTTGTCGGGATTGGCGCTCTTCTTGAACGCCATGGTGTGCCTGGTGATCGCCCTGAGCGTGACGGCATCCGACGTGTCGGATCTTGATGTCGCACAGGTAACCACTTGGGCGTGGACCGCCGGCGCATCCGCCCCTATCACTCCCGTACTGGCAGGGGTGTTCTTCGCGATCATGGGAGTGATGGCGATGGGGCACGAGTACCGCTACGGGACCAACAAGGCAACGCTCTCAGCGATACCCGATCGGATCGCTGTACTCACCATGAAAGCGTTCGTGTTGTCCGCCTGGGTGGCGGCCGTGGTCGCCGCATCGCTGCTACTGAATTTAGTGGTGACCTGGCTCTTTCTTGACGGTCCTGACTTCGAGGTCGGCGCCTGGAGGCCGATCGTCAACTACTTCGGCTACTGCATCGGATTTGGCTTGGCAGGTTTCGGGTTGGCTGCGATCTTGCGCAACCAGGTGGGAGCTCTGGCGGCGGTGCTGGTCTGGCCGCTGGTGCTCGAGCCCATCTTCTACGGCATCCTCACGATTGTCGGCGAGAACTCCAACGCCGGGATCGGAAAGCTGACGAATCTGCTGCCCGCCTCTGCCGGTCGACGGATGATGTTCGACCCATATGACGCCCTCGCCGGGTTCAGCGTGGTCGACACCTGGGGTGTGGCTGGCAGCGTCGTGGTGTTCTGGGCAGGTGTGCTTGGACTGGTGCTGATCGGCTCGGTGCTGTTCATCAAGCGCGACGCCTGACTCGCTGGCGCACCGCTCACTGGGCGGTGACTCACGTCGGCGAAGAGATCTGGCGTCTGGGCTAGTCCCAGGCACCTGCAGCATCAAAGCCGGTCACGTGCGGCGCCCGAAGCCACGTGCGGCGCCCGAAGCCAGTCACCTGCGGCACCGAAGAATCGGGAAGCCACGTGCGGCGCCGAAGAATCGGGAAGTCGGCTGCGCCGCGCCGGACCTCGTAGGGTTGCCTTGTGTCTGACGCCTCGCTTCCTCCGCTGGTCGTGGGGTTCGACCTCGACATGACACTGCTCGACACACGACCGGGCATCAAGCAGGTCTGGGAGCAGTTCTCGGCGTCGACGGGCATCTTGGTCGACGCCGACCTCGCGGTGTCGCGGCTCGGACCTCCGGTCGCCACGGAGATGGCTCACTGGGCCGAGCCGTCGCGGGTGGAGGAGTTGGTTGCCTCCTATTTGAGCCTGTATCCCCGCCACGCTGTGGAGTCGTCCACCTTACTGCCCGGTGCCCGATCCGCTCTCGAGTCGGTGTCGAACCTGGGCGGCAAGGTCGTGGTCGTCACCGCCAAACACGAGCCCAACGCACGGCTCCACTTCGACCACCTGAGCTTGCCGGTCGACGAGCTCTTCGGTGACCTTTTCGGCGAAGCGAAGGGACAGGCACTGCGAGCCTCCGGCGCCAGCATCTACGTGGGTGACCACGTGCACGACATTGCGGCCGCGAGAGCAGCCGGCGCGGTGTCGGTGGCGGTGAGCACCGGCCCGTGCTCAGCCGAGGAGCTGGCGGATGCGGGTGCGGACGTCGTACTCCCCGATCTCACCGAGTTCGCAGACTGGCTCCAGCAGCACGTCTTGCAGCAGCGCCTCGACGCACTCGAGGTTCGGCTCCACGACCTCGGCAGCCTGTTGGTGGCTTTCAGCGGGGGAGCGGACTCGGCGTTCCTGCTCGCCGCTGCAGTCAGGGCTCTGGGTACCGACCGAGTCGCGGCTGCGACTGCAATATCGGACTCGCTGCCCGCTGGTGAGAGAGAGCCGGCCCGAGACTTCGCAGCGGGGCTTGGAGTTCGCTATCTCACCCCGACCACTTCCGAGATGGAGCGCAAGGGTTACCGAGCCAACGCTGGTGACCGGTGCTATTTCTGCAAGGCGGAGCTGATCGACGTCCTCACCCCACTTGCGGCGGATCTCGGGCTGGCCGCTGTCGTCACGGGAACCAACGCAGACGACGCGGTGGCGGGTTTTCGCCCCGGTATCAGGGCGGCCCGAGAGCGCCAGGCGGTCACACCGCTTCTGGATGCACAGCTGAGCAAGCAGCAGGTGCGGGCTGCCTCCCGGCTGTGGGGGCTCCCCACCTGGGACAAGCCTGCCGCAGCCTGCCTGTCGTCGCGGATCGCGTATGGCATCGAGGTGACACCCAGGCGGCTGGCTCGGGTCGACCGAGCCGAGGTGGCTGTGCGAGCAGCCCTGGGCGATGCTGGCGTGGCGGTCGAGCAGCTGCGGGTTCGGGATCTCGGTGACACGGGCCGCGTCGAGCTCGACACCCGGGCGCTCGGACTGGTAACGAGCAACGACGGGCTGACTCTCGACGTCGTGTCAGCGGTCAAGGGCGCCGGCTTCCCCGCCGTCGTCATCGATCCGGCCGGTTTCCGTTCCGGATCGATGAACGAGCTCCTGCCTTCGGGACCCAGCACCGAACCCGCGCTGCACTGAGGCCCTCTGCTCTCGTCAATGAGCTTTGGGATCTCGTCAACCCCCGCGGACGTTGAGGCGCACAGTCGAGTGCGTCACGCGGGCACTGGCTGGATCGTTCTGCGGCGCGCGTGAAATCTAGCCGCCCATCCGGATCCGCACCCGGGCGTACCACTGACGAGGTGGTTTCGGGTTTCCGAGAGTCAGGCGGCGGATGTGGCGATGCGTGATGTGCCGCCGTGGTCGACGACGAAGTACCGATTGTGCGGCGATCTCCAGACGAAGACACCGTTGAATGGTTGTCGGACCTGCCATCGGCCGTGTGTCTTGATCCGATGATGATGTCGAGTCATGGGGGCGAGGTTGTCGGCTCGGGTCTGGCCTGGTGGGCCGTCATCGCCGGGATCGAGATAGGGATCAGTGTGGTCCAGATCCATGGCGCGGCTGGTGCTGCTGGAATACGGGAACACGTCCGCGGGGGTGCGCAGCCGCACCGCTTCACGGATCCTGTCTGGGATCTCGTAACCATCGACCGGTACCTGCCCCGCGAGGTCGATGACGGGCTTGAGGGTCACATCGCAGCCCCCCAGCCAGGACTTGACCTGCTCGCTCGTCACGGCCCCGATTCCCTCCACTCTGGCAACACCGCACGCCGGGCTGTCAAGCGTCTCAGCTGACAGGTGCACATAAAGCGTCACCGGCGGCCGCTGGTCCACCTGGCCCTTGTTGTGAGCGGGCTGCTCTTCGTCATCCGCTCCCGAGTTTGAGGCCGCCTTGCTGAACAGGTCGAGGGCTCGTTGTGGCTGGGCGAGCACCCCTACGGCTCGGGCTCGCCGGACATCCTTGGTCGCGTCGTCACCGAGCCGGGCCAAGTCGTCAGCGATGCGGTCGATGGACGCGTCGAACCAGATGGCGTTAGGCGCCTCGGTGCGGATGTAGATGTCTTTGATGCCATGGTCGTTGGCGCGGCCGAGCCACACGCCCTGTGCACGCGCCGCCTCCTCGGCCGATGCCACGGCCGCAGCCGGGTCGGCTTCGATCCGCGCCGCCTCCACGATCGCCTCGATCCGCCCCCATGACAGTCCGTGCGCCCATGGCGCGACCCGGCGGTCGATTGCGTCCGCCGCCTCAGGCGACAGGTCACGAGTAATCTCGGCCGTCTTGCGCCCGATCCAGGGCAGGACCTCCCCTGCCAGCATCCGACTCCAGAGCCGCGGCAGACGGTGCCGCAGGTCGAGTGCGGCCCCGACCAGTCGCTCAGCCGCGGCCGACGAGAGCGCCAACTCGGCCCCGAGTTCAGCCGGTGCGAACTCGGCCACCGCGGGCGTACCCTCACCTCCGAACTGCACCATCCGCTCGGTGCCGGGCAGCGCAGCGCCACCGGCGTCCACCTGCTGAACCAGGCCATGCAGGTCGGCCCAATGCGCTGCGGCCTCGATCACGCGCACCTCGGCTCGGTTGGCGAAGGCGCGGGCAGTCGAGGCAAGGGTCAGAGTGGCGTCGGCGTCCAAACCGTCAAGTCCTTGATCGAACATGTCTTCGACAATAGCGCCGACGACCGACACAACCGATTGAGTCGACGAGATGGAATTGGCCGCTGGGATAGAGAGCTTTTGGGATAGAGAGCCTTGCCTTGGCGAGTCGCCCACTAATCGTGACCGCAGCGCCCCGCCCTCGTCACCCGGTCGTCTTTCGTTCGCCCGAACCCTAGCGTCAGGCACACGGGTCTCGATGGACAGGCAGGATGGGCAGGTGACGACAGCGACCGAGGTGCCTGTGACGACCGACATGGATGGCGACGAGCTGAACGCCGAGGACGCCTGGAACACCGTCCGTCACCACGGGCTACGCGCGCTGGCTGTCGAGTCGTTTCTCCGCTTCCGTTTCGGAGATGGGTTCACGAACAGCCGAGCCCTTGCGCTGCAGATGGCACTGTCGCTGGTGCCGTTCCTCCTTGCCCTCACCGGGCTTGCCGCGGACATCGACGATGGTCGGACGGGAGAGGTGATCACCGCGACTGTTAGCGCGCTCACGCCCGGATCCGGAGGCGGTGAGGTTATCGGGCAGGCCCTGCCATCTGGCGAGCCAGGAGACGAAGCCGGTGAGATCGCACTCGGCTTCGGGCTCGCCTTTGCCCTGATCGCGATGACGACGGCAATGGCGCAGGTTGAGCGAGGTGCCAACCGCCTCTACGGTATCCGCAGAGACCGACCGGCGTTGCGCAAGTACGGTCGCGCCGCCGTGATGACAGCCGCCCTCGCGGTGCCCGTAGGCCTGGGTTTTCTGCTGCTTGTGGCTGGCGGACCCCTCGGGGACGCGATGGCTCAAACGTACGGCTGGTCAACCTCCCAGGAACGCTGGTGGGACGTGCTGCGCTGGCCGATCGGGCTGGTGTCGACGACCTTCACAGTCGCGGTGCTGCTCGACCACTCCCCTCGACGTCGCCAACCTGCGCTGTCGTGGCTAGCGCTCGGTGCCGCCGTTGCCGTCGTGTTGACGATGCTGGCCTCGGGTCTGCTGGCGTTATACGTGCACTACAGCGGGTCGTTCGGCAGCGTCTACGGTCCGCTCGCTGGTGTGATGGCTCTGTTGCTCTGGTGCTACCTGTCCGCTGGCGCTCTCTTCGCCGGTACGGCGGTCGCGGCTCAGCTGGAAGCGTTGCGGGCCGGGCTCACCGAGCCGGTCCTGCCCGACCCGGGGCCGACCCTCGAAGTCCAGCGGATCCCTGACGGACGTACGGTTGTAGATCAGCGCGGACTGCGACGCGGGCTGTAGGCTAGTTCGTGCCTCCGCGCGTCGGAGGTTGATTTATGTCCAGACACCACAGTTCTGAGGTTCAAGTGCCAATCGGCAAAGTCAAGTGGTACGACGCTGAGAAAGGCTTCGGCTTCCTCACCACCGACGATGGTGGCGACGTCTTCGTCCGATCCGACTCGTTGCCCCCTGGCGTGG
>JACCSH010000097.1 GCA_013813125.1 Nocardioidaceae bacterium
ACGTGCCCAACGTCGCCGCCGCTCGTGCCCTCGGCAACCGGAAAGACCTGGTCGCGGTAGCAGACCACCGGAGCACCCTGGTGCGTTCCAAGAGTCAGCTCACCCGCGGCGAGCACTGCGCCAAGCGGTCGGTCGAGGAAGGGCAGTCCGACTCGGCCGTCGCACAGATCCCATTCGATGTCGAACCATGAAGCGGCCTCCGCGGCACGTCCGTCGCGTAGCACCCGCCACAGCGGCGAGTTGAGGTAGGTGGCCGACGGAACGGCCATATGGTTTGGCACGACGTCGCAGATCACGCCGAGTCCGTGGTCGTGTGCGGTGGCGGCCAATGCGACGAGCCCCTCTTCGCCGCCCAGGGCGGCAGAGACGCGGGAGTGGTCCACGACGTCGTAGCCGTGCAGGGACCCGGGAACGGATTGCAAAACGGGGGACAGGTAGAGGTGTGACACGCCGAGGTCGGCCAGGTAGGGGACAATTCGCCGGGCGAAATCGAAGCCGGCGCCGGCTTGGAGCTGCAGCCGGTAGGCAGCCGTCATCGACACACCGGTGGACGTCTCGGTCATTTCCACTCTGATCGCGGCCGAGCCGCTATCGGCGTCACCTACGCCGATAGACGGCCATCGAGCGGCCGATGACGGTGTGAACCGTCAAGCCCCGGACCTCCAGCAGATCTGGATCGGTCACCGCTGCGGCCGCCTCACCTGTCACCGCAACTGCGGCCGATACCCCCTTCGTGGCCGGCGAGTCTGAGGTGTCGAGCACCGGTACCCAGCTGTCGGCGAAGGGGCTCCCGAGCAGCGTGAAGTCGACCGGCTCAGAGCCTGAGTTGAGCAGCAGCAGAAACGTGTCGTCCTTGATGTCCTCGCCTCGTGAGCCCGGCTCGGTGATCGCGTCCCCGTTCAGGAACACCGCGAGTGCGCGCACAGAAGATGAGTGCCAGTCCTCGTTGCTCATGGCTTGGCCATCCGGCCTCAGCCAGGCGATGTCCGGCAGGCCGTCGGCTCTCGTGTCACCGGTGAAGAAGCGGCGGCGCCGAAAGACTGGATGAGCTCTGCGTAGAGCGATGAGGCGGCTCGTGAACTCGAACAGCTCTGTGTCGGGCTTCGACCAGTCCATCCAGGAGAGCTCGCTGTCTTGGCAGTAGACGTTGTTGTTGCCCTTCTGAGTGCGAGCGATCTCGTCTCCGTGGAGCAGCATGGGTACGCCTTGGCTCAGCATCATCGTGGTGATGAGGTTGCGGTGCTGACGTGAGCGCAGCGTGAGCACCTCAGGGTCGTCGGTGGCGCCCTCGACGCCGCAGTTCCACGACCGGTTGTGGCTCTCACCGTCAAGGTTCCGCTCACCGTTGGCCTCGTTGTGCTTGTCGTTGTACGACACGAGGTCACGCATCGTGAATCCATCGTGGGCGGTCACGAAGTTGATCGAGGCGTACGGCGCTCTGCCATTGTGCTGGTAGAGATCTGCGGAACCGGTCAGCCGGGCTCCGAACTCTTGCAGGGTGCTGGGCTCACCTCGCCAGAAGTCGCGGACTGAGTCGCGGAACTTTCCGTTCCACTCGGTCCAGCGAGGCGGGAAGTTTCCCACCTGGTAGCCACCGGGCCCGACATCCCACGGCTCGGCGATGAGCTTGACCTGCGAGACGACCGGATCTTGCTGAACCAGGTCAAAGAACGCACTGAGCCGGTCGACCTCATGGAACTGTCTAGCCAGGCTGGCCGCCAGGTCGAAGCGGAACCCGTCGACATGCATCTCGGTTACCCAGTAGCGCAGCGAGTCCATGATGAGCTGGAGCACGTGCGGGTTCCGCATGAGCAACGTGTTGCCGGTGCCGGTGGTGTCGTAGTAGAAGGACAGGTCGTTGTCGGCGAGCCGGTAGTAGGACGCGTTGTCGATCCCGCGGAACCCCAGAGTGGCGCCGAACTGGTTGCCCTCGGCGGTGTGGTTGTAGACGACATCGAGGATCACCTCGATGTCGGCTCGGTGAAGCTCCCGGACCATCGCCTTGAACTCGAGCACCTGCTCACCGGTCTGCCCGGTCGAGCTGTAGGCGTTGTGGGGGGCGAGGAACCCGATGGTGTTGTAGCCCCAGTAGTTCGACAGGCCCAAGTCATGCAGACTCGCGTCGTTGATGAACTGGTGCACCGGCATCAGCTCGACTGCCGTCACCCCCAAGCGGATGAGGTGCTCGATCATCACCGGATGCCCCATCGCGGCATAGGAGCCGCGGATCTCCTCAGGTATGTCGGGGTGGCTCATCGTCATACCCTTGACGTGGGCCTCGTAGATGATCGTGTCGTGGTAGGGGATGCGGGGGGCGCGGTCCTCGCGCCAGTCGAAGAACGGGTTGATCACCACTGACTTCATCGTGTGGGGCGCTGAGTCCTCGGTGTTGCGCTTCGTGGGATCGGCGAAGTCGTAGGAGAAGCAGGCTGGAGCCCAGTCCATGGCGCCTTCCAGCGCCTTGGCGTAGGGATCGATGAGCAGCTTGCTGGGATCGCACCGGTGACCACGCTCCGGCTCGTAGGGCCCGTGGACGCGGTAGCCGTAGCGCTGCCCCGGGCCGACTCGCGGGAGATAGGCATGCCATACGTGGGCGTGCCGCTCCGAGACCGGTACCCGTTGCTCGCTTCCGGCGTCGTCGAACAAGCAGAGCTCGACACCCTCGGCGACCTCGGAGAAGAGGGCGAAGTTGGTTCCCGCGCCGTCGTACGTCGCTCCGAGCGGGTACGGAGTGCCCGGCCAGACCTGCATAGTGCTCCCTTCGAGTAGGCGCACAGTGGTCTGCCGGTGCCTCGGGGGCGTCCGTCGATCGGGCAGCCCGAGACGCGCAAGTTCAATATCCTAGCGAGAGTCGGTGAAAGCAGAACGCCCGGCGCGCGCCTTCGCATCCTGGTTTGTGGGGATGTGCGCCGTAAGATGAGTGCATGAGAAAACTTGTGAGTATCAGCGCAGTGTTGCTTCTCTTGACCCTCGGATGCGGTAAAGACGACGACGTTGACGTGAACCCTGGCAAGGGCGACGACGGTGTCGGAGACGTGGCACCGGGGGATCAAGGCGACAAGGACTCCGGCAAGAACGAATAGCCGGCGCGGACGCCCGCTATCACGCATTCCGTCGGGTCACGGCTGCCTCTCGTCCGAGACGAGCGCCACCTTGCCTTGAGGTTCCCACCTGTACCCTCCGACTGATCGGCTCACGGCCACCAGCGTCACATGGCGAACAGGCACCCGCGGGATCGGCTCCACCAGCGATCTCGCCTCATCAGGCAACACTTCCCTTGCCTCGCAGTCGCGATTCAGATATCCGAGCGTCACATGAGGACGAAACTCGCCGCCCGTCGGGTGAGCCGGGACAGAGGGATTCATAACCGCTGTCGTCGCGCGGTGAAGCTCGGTGCGCAGCCGTGACAGGTCATCCGCGGGGCCGGCTTCCAACACGACGGCACTGTGCATGGTTTCCAGGGGGCCGAGAGACAGCTCCAACGGCCCCAAACCGGACAAGTGACGGGCCGCTTCACACACTGCTCCGACGTGAGCCTGCGGAACCGCGTCGACGAAGCCGACTTCCTGAAGGGTCAGGTGAAGCCACTCCGGCGGGACGAGGTCGACCGCCTCACTCAGCTCGAGAGCCCGCTGGATCCTTGGAATAGCGGCTTGAAGGGCAGGATGGTCGTCAAAGGTCAGATACCACCAAAACATTCGTTGTCCGCTGCGCCAGTCGGGACGCCAACGCCGGTGATCGAGAAGCCAACCGGCGCGATGGGGCTCCCCATGCTTTGAAGCCATCCGTTCAGATGGTACTCACGCCGCTGGCGCAGGGCCTGCAGTGGAAACGCTGGACCACGCCTGCGGCTGCCAGCCCAGGTCCGCCTAACGTACGATCGCCCGATGCGAGTCCTCGCCGTCGGTGTGGCCGCCGCAGCCATCACCGGGCTTGCGGTCTTGGCAGTAACAGGCTCCAACCGATTCTCCGGTCCAGTCTTGGTGGAGTTGAGCGACGACCATGGCATCCACCGCATCGATGTAGTGGTAGCCGCCGTGGGTGCGGCTGCCATCGCAGCTCTTGTGAAGTTGGCGCGGCGGGGTTGACGCATCTGCAGCAAC
>JACCSH010000122.1 GCA_013813125.1 Nocardioidaceae bacterium
CCAGAAGAGTCTGGGGAATCAGGGCCCGAAACAGAACCTGGCCGCAGAGATGAATCGGCCACCTTCGCGGCTTGCATCGGCCGGGAGGCGCCGGGAGCCCCACCGAGGTCGATCAGCGACTCCACCCTCCAGTCGACGCCCAGCTCATCGATGAGCGCCTGGTGGAGGATTTCGTCAGCACCGCTGCGCATGAAGGCGTCTCGAGCCCCCGCGTTGACGAAGCCGATCGTGATGAGCCGGTCCTCGACCGCCTTGACATGCGCGTTCTGACTCAAGAGCACCCATGCATAACGCCGGAGAGACATCACGCGATCGAGCACACCGGGCCATAGCTGTCGGATGTCGACGACTCCCAGTTTGGAACCCGGACCCTCACCCGCGCCGGCGGCCACCTCGACGTTTGCCTCGTGGTTCTCTGAAGGCGGGGCGTGATCCGTGTGAGTCTCGGTTGCGGGCGGCGGCGTGAGGCCGGCTGCGCTCACCGCAGGATTGCCGGCAGGGCTAACCGCCGCATCGGGCCAGCCGGCAATGGGATCGACGCTCGAGACTCTGATGGGCTCTGTAGTCGCTGCGACGGGCATGGACAGCCGGCGCTCGAGGCGGTCGACTCGGGCTCCCAACCCCTCCGCCGACTGGTCAACACCTGGCAGCAGAATGCGTGCGCACATCATCTCAAGCAGCAGCCGCGGCGCGGTTGCTCCTCGCATGTCGGTGAGACCCTGGCTCACTATGTCTGCTGCTCTCGTGAGCTCGGCTCGACCGAAGCGCGACGCCTGTCCGCTGAGGCGCTCGGCCTGGTCGGCAGAGATTTCCAAGAGCCCGCGACTAGCGGCGTTGGGAACGACGGAGACCACCACAAGGTCACGCAATCGTTGCAGTAGGTCCTCGGCAAAGCGTCGAGGGTCATGGCCTGTCTCGACAACTTTGTCGATCACGCCGAAGAGAGTTGCGCCATCATCGGCCGCCAAAGCATCGATGGTTTCGTCGAGCAGGCTATCTGGCGTGTAGCCGAGCAAGGCAGTGGCAAGCGGGTAGGTCACCCCGTCTGCACCCGCGCCCCCGATGAGCTGATCGAGAACGGACAGGCTGTCTCGAACCGATCCAGCCCCCGCTCGTACGACGAGCGGCAGAACGGTGGACTCAACCTTGACGCCTTCTCGACTGCTCAAGTCCACCAGGTAGTCGCTCAGTACCTTCGGTGGAACCAGGCGGAACGGATAGTGGTGGGTACGCGAACGGATCGTGGCGATGACCTTGTCCGGCTCGGTGGTGGCGAAGATGAACCGCAGGTGCGATGGCGGCTCTTCTACCAGTTTGAGCAGGGCATTGAAGCCTTGCGGGGTCACCATGTGCGCCTCGTCGATGATGTAGACCTTGTAACGCGACTTCATCGGAGCGAAGAACGCACGCTCGCGGAGGTCCCTGGCGTCGTCGACACCCCCGTGACTGGCGGCGTCGATCTCGATCACATCGACGGAGCCTGGCCCGCCGCGAGCCAGCTCGACGCAGGACTCGCATTCTCCGCACGGCGTCGAAGTCGGTCCCTTCTCACAGTTGAGGGCGCGGGCCATGATGCGCGCGCTCGTCGTCTTGCCGCACCCACGTGGACCTGAGAAGAGGTAGGCGTGATGGACCCTGTTGTTGTCGAGGGCATGTGACAGTGGCTCTGTCACATGGTCTTGACCGATCACGTCGGCGAAGTTGTCGGGGCGGTAACGCCGGTAAAGCGCTAGAGGGGCGTCCACGAAACGACTTTAGCGGCGACCATGGACACTACGGCTCTCGGTCAGGCAGTCCGGCAGGACCTGCTGCCAGAGTCAGGGGCTCGGGCTGGTGCAAGGACCCCCCGTGCACCCGACAGAGCACGCCTACCCTTGCTGCCTTCCGGCCCTGGGGGGGTTCGGCACGATGTCGCCGCACGAGGGGCTGCCCCGAGTCTACGTGGATCGGAGCCGGAGCGACGCGACGGATGCGCTGGAACAACGCCCAGACCCCGACAATTTCTGGCCAGCCGAGCGGAGGCGATAACCTCGGCGGCGGAGGATTCGCATAGTGGCCTAGTGCGCACGCTTGGAAAGCGTGTTGAGTGAGAGCTCTCAGGGGTTCGAATCCCCTATCCTCCGCAAAGCAACTATTGAACCCCGTCACGACTCGCAGTCGGTCACGACCTCAGACATGGGGCAGGCGTCTGTTCCTGTCCCGCCATCGGCGGAGTCCGTTCCGCCCCCGCCGTTGATCAGGTCATCACCGCCGCCACCGCCCAGTTCATCATTTCCATTGTCACCGAAGATTCGGTCGGGGGCTCCACGACCAACGATTGTGTCGGCTCCGTCACTGCCGGATAGGTAGTTAGGCAGATTCGAGCCTTTGATGATGTCGGCGTTCAATGAGCCGATGATGTTCTCCACGCTCACCAGGGTGTCGCTGCCCCAACCGGAGGCGGTCCCTTGAGCGAGATCGACATTCACCCCGAGCGTGGTGGTGAAAGATAGATGTCGCACGAGATCTACACCGTCGCCCGCATCGATATGGTCGTCGAGTAACGAGTTGACGATGAGGTCGTCGCCAGGCCCCGCACGCAGGCTGGTAACAAGCCCGGGGTTCTCGTCTCCATCGACCGTCAGTTCATCGTCGCCAGCACCGCCGAAAAACTCGGATCCGTGGGTCCCCAGCAGTGTGTCGTCACCTGCGCCACCGATCAATTCGTCAAAACCGGCGCCGCCACCTAGTCCGTTGCCGTCCGGACCCGCCACCAACCGGTCATTCTGGTTCCCTCCGCTGAGCAACGCTCGCCCAGCCGTGACGCGTGCAAAATCCTCTCCGCCACCGAGGGATACCTCGCGGATCGTCTGGTCCACTACCACCGAGTCGTCTCCCTCCCCGGTGTAGATGACCTGAATTTGGCGCACGGTGTCGCCGTCCGGCCATTGCCCTGCAGCGACGTCGATCACCTGCCCGGCCGCCTTCTCAACGTAGGAGATGGCGTTCTCAGGGTTGAGCCCGGCGGAGCCTGGGGAGCCGCCGATAATCCGGTCGGCACCCGGACCGCCGGTGAAAAGGTCGTTCCCGACGCCCCCGTTCATTCGGTCGAGCCCTAACCCTCCGAACATCGCGTCGACGTCGCCGCCACCACATATCCGGTCCGATCCTGCCAGGCCGTCGATAGTGTCGAAGCCGCCCAGGCCGACTATGACGTCAGCCCCCGGTGTGCCGATCAGTTCATCGTCTCCGGACGTGCCGACTATGGTGGCCGCCTGCCCGAAGCACAACGGCGGATCAGCCGCCGAGGCAGCCAGCCATGACCCGCTGACAATCAGGCCAACCGCGAGTACGCCTGAGGCACGCCGAGCCAGTTCCCTGGATCTCATAATCATCCACCCTCAACAGATCCCCCAAAGACAGCCGGTGCATTCTCGGAGATTCCTCTCATCGGCTGGGGTTGTCAAGGGCGCAGACGAGATCATGCATGCCTCCAGACGGCGACGGGCAGCGAAGTTCCGGGGCGGGATCATCTCTCTCTGTGGTGTTGTAGTGACAGCGTAATGGTGTCACACTGACGTCCATGTGGAACGATGCTCATACAATCGCCGACCATTGCACCTGGCCAATATGAGGGGCATCTGGCAGCTGCTCGTCCAGCACCGGGATCTACGCCTCGTCCTCAGCGCCGGCCTGATCTCGCTCACCGGCGACTGGATCCTCCGCATAGGCCTGACCTACTACATTTATGTCCT
>JACCSH010000146.1 GCA_013813125.1 Nocardioidaceae bacterium
CGCTCAACGCCACCGCGGCGACCAGCGCCGCCAGCAGCGCTCCGAACGGTCGCCATCGACGCGGCAGTGCGACCCGATCAGCCATCGGCTACAACCGGCATGCGTGTATGTCGGTCACCAGGATCCCCCGGGCGCCGAGGTCGTACAACTCGTCCATGACCGCTTGCGCCTCAGATTGCGGCACCATCGAACGCACGGCGACCCAACCCTCCCGATGTAGGGGGGACACCGTCGGGGACTCAATCCCCGGTGTCAGCGTGCAGGCCTGGTCTACCTGCTCCACCCGGATGTCGTAGTCCATCATGACGTAGCTGCGAGCCACGATGACGCCCTGCAGGCGACGCGCGAACACGTCGAAGCCGGGCGGCTCGGCGGCGTCGTGGCGGGTGATGAGCACAGCCTCAGAAGTCAAGATGGGGTCCCCGAAGATCTGCAACCCCGCCTGGAGCAGGGTGTTGCCGGTGGAGACAACGTCGGCGATGACGTCGGCGACGCCGAGCCGCACCGCCGATTCGACCGCCCCGTCGAGGCGCACCACATGCGCCTCGACGGTTTTGGCTGCGAGGTAGTCCTCGAGCAGGCCTGCGTACGACGTGGCGATGCGAACCCCGTTGAGGTCGTCGACGCTCGAGAAACTCCCCACGGGAGCGGCGAAGTAGAAGTTCGACACGCCGAAACCGAGGTCGAGACGCTCGACGACCGGCGACCGGGAGTCGAGGACGAGGTCCCGACCGGTGAGACCGATGTCGAGCGTTCCCTCTCCGACGTACACAGCGATGTCGCGGGGGCGAAGGTAGAAGAACTCGACGGCGTTCGCGGTGTCCGTCATGACGAGGTCGCGGGAGTCGGAGCGTTGGTGGTAGCCCGCCTCACGGAGCATCCGAGCTGCCTCGTCCGCAAGGGTGCCTTTGTTGGGCACAGCGATCTTGAGCATGGCGGAGGATGTCGTCACAGGTGGGCGTACACGTCGTCGAGGGTGAGTCCGCACGCGAGCATCATGACCTGCGTGTGGTAGAGCAGCTGACTCAGCTCCTCGGCAGTACGCTCCTTTGACTCGTACTCAGCCGCCATCCATGACTCGGCCGCTTCTTCGACCAGCTTCTTGCCGATGGCATGCACACCATCGGCAACGGCGACCACCGTGCGTGAGTCCGCCGCCGGCTCCGCGAGCTTTCGGGACAGCTCGGCGAACAGATCGTCAAACGTCTTCATCGCGCGCCAGCCTAGTCGTCAGGGAGAACGGATCTGGCGCAGCGTCAGCGCCGTGGACAGTGCGGCATGGGCAGCCTCATAGCCCTTGTCCTCGGCTGAGCCCTCGAGCCCTGCCCGGTCGAGCGCCTGCTCCTCGTTGTCACAGGTCAAGACTCCGAATCCCA
Source organism: Nocardioidaceae bacterium (assembly GCA_013813125.1). Classification (GTDB taxonomy): domain Bacteria; phylum Actinomycetota; class Actinomycetes; order Propionibacteriales; family Nocardioidaceae; genus JACCZJ01. The sequence goes on from JACCSH010000146.1 coordinate 1,377, forward strand.
CCGGGACCGCGGCGTCCAGTGAAATCCGCGCCAACCCGTCTGTGACGGCCCGGCACACATAGTCGAAGTGCGGGGTGCCACCTCGCACGACCACGCCGAGGGCCACGACAGCGTCGAACCCCTGCCGCGCCAGCGCCTGCGCCACGACAGGGAGCTCGAAGCTCCCGGGAACCCGCACCAGTCGACTGGACTCGACGGCGGATGCGGTGAGAGCTCGCTCCGCTCCGGCAATCAAGCCGTTCATCACCGTCTCGTGCCACCCCGCCGCCACCACGGCCACGCGCAGGTCGCTGGCATTGAGCGGGTCGAGTTCGGGTTGACCGGCGCGGCTCATGGGTGGTCCTCCTGCAGATCGGGTCGGGTCGAAGGGTCGGGGGTGGCATCGGCCGCCAGACCGCCCTCGGCTGCCAGTATCTCTGCGCGTGGGTCGGTGGCACCGTCTGCTGCGCCGACGCTGAGGATTAGGTGGCCCATCCTGTCCCTCTTGGTCGTGAGGTAGCGCCGATTGTCGTCGTGGGCGTCGGTCGACACGCTGATCCACTCGCTGACGGCGATGCCGTAGCCCTCGAGTGCCGTCGGCTTGTCCGGGTTGTTGGTGATGAGACGCACCGAGCGCACACCCAGCTCATGCAGAATCTGCGCTGCTGTCCCGTAGTCACGACCGTCCGCCGGAAGACCCAGTTCGAGATTGGCGTCTATCGTGTCCCTGCCGGCATCCTGCAGGGTGTACGCCTGCAACTTGTGCAGCAAGCCGATGCCTCGGCCTTCATGGCCGCGAAGGTAGACGATGACCCCGCGACCTTCTTTTTCCACAGCGGCCAGAGCAGCCCGCAGCTGAGGTCCGCAGTCGCAGCGGCGCGAGGCGAAGGCGTCACCTGTGAGGCATTCGGAGTGCATCCTCACGAGTACGTCGACGCCGTCCCCGATCTCGCCCTTGACGAGGGCGATCTGTTCGGAGTCGTCGACCCGGTTGCGGTAGCCGAGCGCACGGAAGGTGCCGTGCTCTGTGGGCAGCCGGGTTTCCGCCACCCTTTGCAGCTGTCGCTCATGGCGCCGCCGGTACCTGATCAGATCGGCGATCGAGATCAGGGCCAGCCCGTGCTCGTCGGCGAAGTCGCGCAACTGCTGTCCGCGCTTCATCGTGCCGTCGTCGTTCACCAGTTCAGAGATCGCGCCGGCGGCGGTCAGACCGGCGAGCCGGGCTAGATCAACGGATGCCTCGGTGTGACCGGGGCGCACCAGCACTCCCCCTTCACGGTAACGCAGCGGAAAGATGTGACCCGGCTGCACAACCTCGAAGGGTTCGGTGGCCGAGTCGACCAACACC
>JACCSH010000169.1 GCA_013813125.1 Nocardioidaceae bacterium
CATCTTGCGGCGCGATGTTCCAGTCGCCGGTGAGAAGGATCTGTGCGTTCGGTTCATCGACAAGCCACCGTTCGCCGGCTTCGCGCAGCCGCGCCAGCCAGTCGAGCTTGTAGAGGTAGTGCGGGTCGCCCAAGGTCCGCCCGTTGGGGACGTACAAGCTCCAGATCCGAACACCCGCGCAGACGGCGCCGATAGCGCGAGGCTCCCCAGCAACCGGTTCGCCCCATCCGGGCTGGCCAGGAAAGCCGATCTGTACGTCGTCCAAGCCGACCCGTGAGATCAACGCGACGCCGTTCCACGCCGACAGACCGAAGTGCGCCACCTGGTAGCCGAGCGATGCCAGTCGTCCGGCGGGGAACTGGTCGTCGCGGCACTTGGTCTCCTGGACGGCCAAGACGTCGACGTCACTGCGCTCGAGCCATGCCACGACCCGGTCGATCCGGGCGCGGATCGAGTTGACGTTCCAGCTGGCCACGCGCACTGCTGCAACCTACCTCCCAGTCGAGACGGAGGAGTTCACCCAGTTTCGCTGCAATGCCGCCACAAGACGGCTCGCGAATGTGACCGGGCCGCCCCGATTGTTGCCCAGGCGGCGACGACCGCTCGAACAGCTGAGGTATGCGCTCAGACATCGTCACCTGATCGTGATGTCGGCGCATGAACCATCTGCTCCCCTCCCGGCGTCTAATGATCATGGGCTTGCCGTTTGGCGTGGCCCCCCTCAGGAGGAGGACGTACATGGCAGCACATCTCTGGACCCAGCGCAGGTGGGTCCGACCACGCACGACCGTGCTCGGCGCGGCCATCGCGGGGCTGGTCGTCGCCACCGTGCCGGTTTCACCGGTGCAATCGGCGCCCGACCAGAGCTGTCCGCGAGCAATTCGCGTCAGCGACCTCACCAAGGACATGCCCGTGCACGGTCTCACCGTCACCAGCGGCACCACTCCGGATTCATTTGGCGGCAAGGTGCTGGGTGTCCTTCAAGACGGTATTGCTCCCGGCCTCGACATGATCATGGTCAAGCTCAACGGTTCTGAGATCACCGACGCCAACGGCAACGTCGACAAGGGCATCTGGGCCGGCATGTCTGGCTCCCCCGTCTACACCGACGACGGCCGACTGATCGGCGCTGTTGCCTACGGCTTGTCGTTTTCACCTAGTGACGTCGCTGGCGTCACCCCTGGCGCCGAGATGCGAGAGCTGCTCGACGCTCAGCCGGCCAGCCCAGCCCTCAAGGCCGCGGCCAGCGCGACGAGGGTCGCCATCCCTGGGCCTCTGGCTGATCGACTGGTCTCGTCAGGAGCCATGTCGACGGCGCAGGCAGACAGCGGCTTCAAGCGGCTGCCCATGCCATTCAGCGTGTCTGGCCTGTCCAATCGTCACCTGCGGAAGGCTGCCAACGGATTCGACATCAACCGGCCCCTGGTGACGGGAGGAAAGACGTCCGCGGCCGCCCCGGCGACCGAGATCGTACCGGGCGGCAACCTCGCGGCGTCGTTATCGTACGGCGATATCACCTATGCTGGCACAGGTACCGCCACTGCTGTCTGCGGTGACGAGACCCTCGCGTTCGGACACCCGCTGCTCTGGTCGGGTAACGGCCGGTTGTCAATGCATGGTGCCGACGCGATCTATATCCAGAAGGACACCGTGTTCGGCTCCTTCAAGGTCGCCAACCCCAGCGCGCCGGTGGGTCAGATCGTCGATGATCGCTTGGCCGGCATCCACGGGATCATGAACCAGTTCCCCCGCTCCACCGAGGTGACGTCTCGCGTCGAGGCCACCAACGGCAACTCTCGTCGCGGTGAGACGGTGGTCACCTTCCGTCGGGCCACGCCGTTCCTATCGGCCATTCACCTGCTCGCGAACGCCGACAGGGTGCTCGACGAGATCGGCGGCGGCACGGCGAGCGTGCGCTGGACCTTCGAAGGCACGCGTGCGGATGGCAGGAGCTGGACCTTCACCCGCGGCGACCGGTTCGCCAGCAGTCGTGATATCACGTACGCTTCTATATTCGAGTCCTACGCGCAGATGTCGCAGATCCTGCACAACAGGTTCGAAAGGGTCGAGATCACGGACGTCCACTACAAGGCGTCGTACAGTCCAAAGTACGACGCGCTGAAGATTGCAAAGCTTGAGATCAAGCCGGCTGACCGCTGGATCACAGTCTCCCGTCGGCACTCGGAGACGGTGTCCGCCGGCACCGATCTGCCTGTTCGCTTGACTCTCACTCCTAGCAACGGGATTGGCGACAACACGGTCGTCAAACTGTCAGTGCGCATCCCCAAATCCGCGCGCGAGGGAGTGCTCTTCGTTACGGGCGGGGCCGATGGCGGGCGCGGAGGGCCCCGGGCGACCTCGTTCGACGACTTGCTCGTCGAACTCGCACGCGCGCCCCGAAACAGCGAGGTCACTGCCACCTTGCGCACCGAGTCGAAGGGTCGCGGTGGTACCCGGGACTCCGACAGTCGCAATGTCGGTGAGGTGGTCTCCGGCTTCGAGTACGTGCGCCTGGACGTGCGCTGACTGGAAAGGCTCTTGTGACCCCCGCGCCGCAGTTTGCGCGGGGGTCACAGTGAAGCTGGGGTATCTCCGACGCCAGTCGAGGCAGTGAAGCCTTCACCAGAGCGGCGTTTAGGCGGCCGCAGAAGTGTCGAGCGGAGTGTGCTCGCTGGGAACCGTCTCGGATGCAGGAGGCGGCTCCGGCGGCGTACCGTTTCCGAACGGTCGGCCACCCAGCACCTCGCGTCCGTGCGGCTCCATCCAGCTGGTCAGGTCCGGACCAGCCGGAACGATCTGAGTCGGGTTGATGTCGGTGTGCACGACGTAGTAGTGGCGCTTGAAGTGGTCGAAGTCAGTCGTGTCGCCGAAGCCCGGCGTGGAGAACAGGTCGCGAGCGTAAGCCCACAGCACGGGCATCTCAGCCAGCTTGGAGCGGTTGCACTTGAAGTGCCCGTGGTAGACGGCGTCGAAGCGGGCCAGCGTCGTGAAGAGCCTGACGTCGGCCTCGGTGATGGTGTCTCCGACGAGATAGCGCTGCGTCGACAACCGGTCGCTCAACCAGTCCAGGCGAGCGAAAAGCCGGTCGTACGCCCGCTGGTACGCCTCCTGCGAACCCGCGAACCCGCAGCGGTAGACACCATTGTTGACGTCGCGGAAGACCAGGCTAATCACCTCGTCGATCTCAGGGCGCAGCGGTTCGGGGTAGAGATCAGGGGCACCCGGGCGGTGGAACGCGCGCCACTCGAGTGACAAGTCGATCGTCATCTGCCGAAACTCGTTGGTCACGACCTGACCGGTCGGGACGTCGACGATTGCGGGGACGGTGATGCCGCGGGAATAGTCGGGGAAGCGGGCGAGGTAGGCGTCTCGGAGGCGCTCGATGCCGAGCACCGGGTCTACACCGCCAGGGTCGAGGTCGAAGGTCCAGCTGCGGCTGTCGTGCGTCGGTCCGCAGATACCCATCGACAAGACATCCTCCAAACCGAGCAGGCGTCGCACGATGATGGCCCGGTTGGCCCACGGGCAGGCCCACGCCACCACGAGTCGATAACGGCCGGGCTCCACGGGGTAGCCGTCACGCCCGTCTGCCGTGATGCGAGTGGCGATGTAGTTGGTGTCGCGCTTGAACTCCCGCCCCGGCTCGACGTACGAGCCCTTGGTGCTGTAGTCGGCCTCGGTCGTGCTCATCAGTACCTCGCAGGATTTCGTCGGGGGAAGCGCCGGGGGGCCAGTCTGCCTTTCCGACCCGGGCGCATCAATGTCGGCTGCCTCTTCGGACCTGGACGCATCAATCCACCCTCTCGACCGCCGCCTGCGGTGTGAGGTGCCCCGTGGAGACGCTGAGAGGGCTTTCTCTGGTCGCGGTCCCCACCCATTGGCAGGCGCATCGGCGAGTGTCAGGAGCGGATCTCCCAGGTTCCGGCACCGCGGGTGGCAGCATGTGTCGCAATGACCAGGTGCAGGAGTCGCTCATCAGTCTGGCGTGAGCAGGTACGGCGGCGACCTGGGACTGCGAGAGGCGCGATGTGTCCGCACGAGTGAGGTTGGTGCTCGCCAGCGCGCTGATGCTCGTTCTCGAGTTGTCGCTGATCAGGTGGTCTGGTGCCGAAGTCGTACACCTGAGCTACTTCAGCAACTTCGTCCTGTTGGGCTCGTTCCTCGGAATCGGGTTGGGCTTTCTGCGGGCGAGCAAGCCCAACCGGGGCCTGCCCTTCTACTCGCCGGTTGCGCTGTTGGGCCTCGTTGGCTTCATTTCTGCCTACCCGGTCACCGTCGACCGAACAGACGACTCGGTCATCTTCTTCACCAGCCTCGGCACCTCCGGCCCACCCATCTGGGTGGCCCTACCGGTCATCTTCCTCGCGGTTGCCGCGGTTCTGGCCGGGCCGGGAGAACTCGTCGCCGACTGCTTTCACTCCCTGGAACGGTTGGAGGCGTACCGCTACGACCTGATCGGGTCGATGGTCGGCATCGCGACCTTCACCCTCTTCTCTTTCCTGGGGGCGCCACCTCTGGTGTGGTTCTCGTTGGTTGCTGCTTTGTTCGTCGTACTTTTCGGTAGGGCGGGCAGGGCGGTGTCCCTGACGTTGGTCGTCGCGCTGTTGGCGCTGTTCGGCTATCCGCTCTTCCAGGACACGGACGAACGCGCGGTGTTCTGGTCGCCGTACTACCAGGTGAGCACCTTTGAGCAGGTTGACGAGAGTGGCGAGACGGTGTGGCAGGTGTACGTGAACGGCATCCCGCATCAGCGCCTGACCTCGGCTGCCCTCCGCCAGGAGCAGGAGCCGTTCTACGTCGAGCCGTATCTGCGAGTCCCCGACCCGCCGAAGCAGATGCTCATCGTCGGGGCTGGCACGGGCACCGATGTGTCCATCGCCCTTGCCCAAGGGGCGGAGCACGTCGATGCCGTCGAGATCGACCCGGAGCTTTTGAAATTCGGTGAGGCCCACAACCCCGACGGTGCGTACGACGACCCGCGGGTCTCGACGTACGTCAACGACGGCCGTGCCTTCCTGCAACGTACCGACAAGGAGTACGACCTCATCCTGTTCGCCTTGCCGGACTCGCTGACTCTGGTGTCCGGTGCCAGCGCGCTGCGCCTGGAAAGCTACCTCTTCACGGAGGAGGCGATGGCCGCGGCGCGAGACCACCTCGCCCCCGGTGGAGCCTTCGCTATGTACAACTTCTACCGGGAGCCATGGCTGGTCGACCGCCTTGCGGGGACGTTGGATGAGGTGTTCGGCCATGCGCCCTGCCTGTTGTCCAACCCTGAAGCGATCTCGCTGGCCGTGATGGTCGCGGGGCTCACTGACGCAGATCAGTCATGTGAGACGACGTGGGCACCCTCCGGTGTCGTCCCGCCTCCCTCGACCGACGACCACCCCTTTTTATATGTGCAAGATGGGGACGGTCTATTGGGCATCCCGTGGATCTACGTCATCGCCATCGCGCTGATCCTGTTCGTGAGCGTCATGTCCGTCGGTCTCGTCGCTGGCCGGGAGGCGACAGGCATGTGGGCATATAGAGACCTCTTCTTCCTGGGTGCGGCGTTCTTGTTACTGGAGACAAAGAACATCACCGGTTTCGCGCTGTACTTCGGCACGACATGGCTGGTCAATGCGTTGGTGTTCGGCGGCGTGCTGCTCGCCGTGCTGGCTGCGGTCGAGATCACTCGGCAGTTTGCGGTGCCGCCGATCAGGACGATGTACGCCTTGCTGTTTGGCGGACTGGTGCTTGCCTGGGCCGTGCCGACCGCATGGGTGCTGTCGCTACCCTTGCTGCCCAGGCTTGTCGTCGCCGTCGTGATCGCGTTCATCCCCATCATGGCCGCGAACGTGATCTTCGCGCAGCGCTTCGCCACGACCAGCAATGCCACCACCGC
>JACCSH010000172.1 GCA_013813125.1 Nocardioidaceae bacterium
CTGGGGCAGATAAGCGCCCGACTAGCTCTCGGCGCCGATCCGGCAGTTGAATGGGGCCGACTTGCGGCCGACCCGCAACTGGCCCCGCTGGCGCGCACATTGAGCCGCACGCTTGAGTCCGGCGCACCGTTGGTCGACGGACTGTCCCGACTGGCTGAGGACTGTCGGCGCGAACGGCGAACCCAGAGCCAGTTGCGAGCTCGCAACGTGGGCGTCAAAGCCGCGGGGCCGCTGGCGGCTTGCTTCTTGCCAGCCTTCATGCTGATCGGCGTCGTGCCAACTCTCGCGGGAGCGTTCGCGCACCTCATAATGTGAAGTCGTTTTCCCCAGGTCAGCCGCATCTCACGGTTCGTCAACAGCGAGAACATGGCGGCTGTTCGGAGCTTCTCGGCCTCGGCAGGCTGGCCCTACCAGCATCTGATCCTCGAGCGAGCCGTTCGAGGCCATCGAAAGGAAACCTCGTGAACGACATCAACAGCGTCCAGACAGTTGCCCATGACAAAGCGACGGTTACCGCCCGCTCCGCTCGGAGCGAGGCAGGTATGACGACCGCAGAGTATGCAGTGGGAACCGTTTCGGCTTGCGGCTTCGGCGGCGTCCTCTACACGATCCTCACGTCTGACTTCGGGCAGAATCTGCTCGAAGGCCTGCTCGAGAGCATCACCAGCCTGCTTCCCTTCTGACCAGCGTGCGGTGGGCTGGCACCGCCCAGCCCACCGCATTTCATCCCGACGCTCAGAAAGGTGCGGCTGTTGCCATGAAACGTGAACGAGGATCCGTTACAGCAGAATCGGCTCTGGTGCTCCCCCTCGTTGCAGGGTTCGGCGTGGTGGTGGCCTGGCTGGTCTCCCTCGGCATCGCGCAGGTGCGCACCGTCGATGCAGCCCGAGACGCGGCGCGGGCACTTGCTCGAGGTGATGACGAACGGCAGACAGTCGCAATCGCCCAACGCACAGCGCCAGAAGGCGCCGAGATCTCGTTTACCGAGTCCGAAAGCAGCGTCACGGTTTCGGTGACGTTTCGGGCCAAGCCGCCTGGTTGGCTGCTGATGCCGATGCCGGAGGTCTCGATTGGATCTGAGTCGACCGTGGAGCTCGAGGATGATGTGGCGGACCGCTAGGGAGCCCAGCCGGCGGGAGGAGTCGGGGATTGCCTCGATCTGGGCCGTCTCGTGGATCCTTGCCATCTCCAGCGTCGGCTGGTTGGCGGTGCTGGCAACGTCGGTCGCCAGCCGCCAGCATCACCTCGATGGGGCAGCCGACCTGGTTTCGGTATCTGCGGCCGCGCGCCTCCAACGAGGGGGTAACCCTTGTGCGTTGGCCGCGGAGATCGCCTCGGCCAACAAAGTGGTGATGAGCTCCTGCCGAGTCGACGGTCCCGACGTTCTCATCACCGTGGAATCTGTGATGAAGCTCCCATTCGGTCTAGACGGTGGCTTGACAGCGGTAGCCCGAGCCGGACCATGACCGTGGCCACGCTGCTGCACGACTGATGCGCACCAGGCAGCAGTCTCCGTTTGTCGCCCTGCGATGTCGGGTTACCTTTCCCGAGGCGCGGTGTCGAAGTACTCATCGGGACCGTCAGCGGTGCGTTTCGGCGGTGCGGGAGCGCTTGGGTTAGTCGTCGAGGAAGTTGATTGTGGCGTTGAGCTCGGCCGCTGGCGCTGCGCGGAGTCGGTTGAGGAGGTAGTGGGAGTCGCGGACTGGGCGGGCGCCACGGCGCTTCGCTGTGTCTTGGAGGAGCCGGACTCGCGGATGCGCCGCTGCTTTTCGCCGGTCTCTGCCTTCTTTCGCAACTCCTTCATCTCTGCCCGCCGTTGGCTGCTGCGGCGCAGTCCAACCTTCAACAGCCACAGGCCCAAGGCTGCGAACAAGACAGAGCCGACACCGGTCAAAAAGACGCCGGTCACGGCAGTGTCGATCTCGAACCAGTCGAAACCCACCGTCGCAGGACCATCGCCAGTCAACAAGACGGCTACCACCACTGCCGCAACGACGAGGAGAATCAGTAAACCGATGATCGCCATATCAGCCTCCTCTCTCTCGCTGCACCAGTGCCATCGCGGATGGCCACAGCAGCACCAGCTTGTGAGCAGCACCTGCTAGGAATTCGACCGGCTGGGCTGTCACGAGACGGTCACGCCCTCCACGGTACTCCTGAGCGGTCGAACGGCTCGTCGTCCCGCACGGCGGCCGGGGGTCACGTCGCGCCGTCAACTAGCGCCGTCGAGCAACACATCGAGCAGCAAGATGGCACCGCGTTTGTCGAGTGGCTTGTTGCCGTTCCCGCACTTCGGCGACTGAACACAAGAGGGGCACCCATCATCGCAGCCGCACGACGCGATGCCGTCCCGAGCGGCGCCCAACCATTGCGCCGCAACCTCAAATCCGCGTTCGGCGAAGCCGGCTCCGCCCGGATGGCCGTCGTACACAAAGACAGTGAGCTTGCCCGTGTCCTCGTGCAGCGCAGTCGAGACACCGCCAATGTCCCACCGGTCACACGTTGCAAACAGCGGGAGCAGTCCGATGGACGCGTGCTCGGCAGCATGTGCTGCTCCGGGGATGTCGCGAGGGTCGACACCGCTCGAGCGCAGCTGTTCGTCATCGAGAGTCCACCAGACCGCGTTGGTCACCAGCTGGCGAGCGGGCAAATCGAGCGGCTCCTCACCCAGGATCTCGCCGGTCAAAGACCGTTTGCGGAGGAAAGACACCACTTGGTGCGAGACGTCCACCGCGCCGAAGGTCAGCGTTGCCCGACCCCACGAGGTTGCAATGTGGGGTCGGAGCACGCGCAGGTCAGTGAGCTCTCGAGCGTGCGTGGTGTAGTCCGGCCGGCTCGAGTCGACGACAGCAACGCCGTCTTCCTCGTCGAAGTCTGAGACCACGAATGTATCGCCGAGGTGGATGTACACAGCGCCCGCGTGGACCGTTGCATGGGCCGAGTTAGCGTCGACCGTGCCGATCAGGCGACCGGTGGACCCCTCGATGACGCGCACCGGGTTGCCCCCACTGGACCGGATATCCGCCAGACCCGCAGCGCGCTCCCGCCGGGTCCAAAACCAACCTCGGCTGCGGCGTCTGAGGTAGCCGCTTTCTTCTAGCGACGCCACCACCGCCTCGATGTCACCCTCGAAGAGATCGAAGTCGGACTCGACGAGAGGTAGCTCCTCAGCGGCTGCACAGAGGTGTGGCGCGACCACATACGGGTTGGCGGGGTCGAAGACGCTCGCCTCGACCGGTCTTCCCAACAGCGCATCGGGGTGCGTGACCAGGTAGGTGTCCAGCGGGTCGTCGCGGGCCACCAATACGCCGAGGCCGCCCTGCCCCTCGCGACCAGAGCGTCCGATCTGCTGCCACATCGAAGCTCTGGTGCCCGGAAAACCCGCCATGACCACAGCATCCAGACCGTTGATGTCGATCCCCAACTCCAGGGCGTTCGTCGCCGATACGGCGAGTAGCTCCCCGTTTCTCAGCCGCGATTCCAACGCTCGTCGATCTTCGGGCAGGTACCCACCGCGGTAGGGCGCCACTCGGCGAGCCAGGTCGACGTCGACGGCTGCGAGGGCGGTCTGCGCCTGCATGGCGATGTTTTCCGCGCCGCGGCGGCTGCGGACGAACGCCAACGTGCGCACGCCGTCGGCGACCAGGTCGGCCACCAGGTCCGCCGCCTCGGCCGAAGCCGATCGTCGTACCGGCGCCCCATGCTCACCCCGCAGGGACGTGAGGGCGGGCTCCCACAGGGCAATAGCGGTCCGTCCGCGTGGCGAACCGTCTTCTGTGACTGCTGTGACAGGCTGCCCGACGAGGCGCGTCGCCGTGATCTCAGGGCTGGCAGCTGTCGCCGAGGCCAGCACGAAGGTGGGCTCGGCCCCATAGTGAGTTGCCACTCGTCGCAACCTGCGCAGAATTTGAGCGACATGCGCTCCGAAGACGCCTCGGTAGTGATGACACTCATCGACGACGACATATCTGAGCGCCGCCCAGAACAACGACCATCGGGCGTGGCTGGGCAGCATCGTCCGATGCAACATGTCTGGGTTGGTAAGCAGGTAGTTCCCGTGGTTGCGGGCCCAGTCCCTTTCCTCCTGAGTGGAGTCGCCGTCGAAGGTTGTCGCGCGCACCCCAGGGACGGCGAGACCCAACATCGCGGCTAGCTGATC
>JACCSH010000202.1 GCA_013813125.1 Nocardioidaceae bacterium
GTGGCTTTTCTCGGTGTACTTTCACTGCTGCCCCTTGCTTCACTTCCGTCACAGAGCTCACAGGTGGGGGGAATACCGGCTCGTCCGTCTGCCCCCTGCTTCAGGAGTTCTCACATGAGAGTCAGCCGCACGCCACTGCGCGTCCGCAGCACCCTCAATCTGACCAGCGCCACCCTTGTCGTCACGTTGTGCGGCGCCATGCTTTCTCCGGTGCCCGCACGTGGAGTCGAGCCTCCGGCCATCGAGCCAGCTAGGTTCGAGTCGCTCTCCGGGGGGGAATTCTCGACTGGATCTGCACCTCCTCAGCCGCCGTCAGGAATTGCGGTTGAGCCGGTAAAGCCGCAGGTCGCAGCGTTTCCATTTCAGAACCTTTCGGACGCCGAGAGACCAATTGCCGCCGCGACATTGGAGCGGGTGGCCGGAACAGATGGGAAGCTCGTCGCACACATCGTCCGACCCTCAGTGCCTTCGTTCGGCATGGTCGGCGTCACCTGGGACCAGGCAGAGGCAGTTGGCGAGATCACCGCACAGGTCCGCTCGCTCGACCGCTCCGGTTGGAGCGAATGGGCAGTGCTTTATGCACCCGACGATGAGGGCCCCTCAAGTAGCGAGGAGCCCGATGCGAGAGCCGGCACTCACCCTGGTTGGGTCGGTGCCTCGACTGGGTTCGAGGTGGCGCTGTTCTCCACGAATGGTGTGGCGCCCAGGAATATCGAGGTCAACATCATCGATCCCGGTGTCTCGCCTGCCGACTGGCAGACGAAGGCGACGACGAGTGCAGCCGGGGATCAGCCCGCCCCCGATGCCGGGCCCCGCGCTGGCACGTTTCCGGGGCTTCCCCCCGTCATCACACGTGAGGAATGGGGCGCCGATGAGTCGCTGGGTGATGAGTGTTTCGCCCCGAAGCTTGGCTCAACGTTCAAGATGGTGTTCGTCCACCATACCGCCGGTAGCAACGACTACGAAGAGTATGAGTCGGCTGCTGTCGTTCGAGGCGTCCTCGCCTACCACGTCGTCAGCCGCGGTTGGTGCGACATCGGCTACAACTTCCTGGTCGACCGTTACGGCAACGTGTTCGAGGGACGCTCGGGTGGGCTGAGACTGCCGGTGCGGGGAGCTCACTCCGGTGAGTACAACGTCAACACCACAGGAATCTCGGCGATGGGAAACTTCGACCAGACCCGGCCACGACGACCCATGAGACGCGCGATGGTGAGATTGATCGCGTGGCGGCTCGGAACGGCCTACCACGGGGGGTTCGGGCGGATCGCGGTCGAGGGTGACAAGTTCGGGCGCATCTCAGGACACCGTGACGCGATGTTGACGGCGTGCCCCGGACGGTACATCTACGACTGGTTGCCGACACTGCGCGAGCGGGTCAGAACCCGACTGGGTGACTTCGTCTCGCCGATTGAGGCGAAGTGGCGACGAGCCGGCGGCAACGAAAGCCGTCTGGGTACGGTGCGCATCGGTGAGCAGGGGAAGGACGGCGGTCACGTCACCGCATTCGCGGACGGACGCATGTACGCAAGCGCCAAGGGCGTCTTTCCGTTTTACCGTGGACCGATCCTGAGTCGCTACAAGCGATCCGGAGAAGTCGAGGGGCGGCTCGGTTACCCCTTGAGCGGCATGTTCCCGGCGGGAAACCGCACCGGCAACGTCGCACAGTTCAGAGGCGGACGAATCTATTGGTCACCAGCCACCCGGAGCCAATTGTTGGTTCGCAGCCCCGTCCTCAAACGGTATTTGAGCGAGGAAGGCCCCAAAGGGTTGCTCGGCTTCCCGACGACGGGAGTGGTGCGCACGTCGACAGGGCAGCGGGCGGGCTTCCAGCACGGCACGATTACCTTCGACGAGTCGACGCGACGTACCAAGGTCAGGCTTTCGTGATGCGCCAAAGTTCGGCGCGCCATTGCTTTGGACGGTGGCGTCGCGGGCTGGTCGGGCTAACAGCCGCCATCACGCTGGGTGGCCTGATAGCACCGGCGAGCGCAGACCAAACCTATTACGTGCCGGTGACCAAGAGGTGGACCGTGAACGGCCACGGATACGGGCACGGTCACGGCATGAGCCAGTACGGCGCTCAAGGAGCCGCCCTGCGGGGTCGGCACTACAGCGAGATTGTGAAGTTCTACTACCC
>JACCSH010000203.1 GCA_013813125.1 Nocardioidaceae bacterium
CGTGCTTGTTCGCGAACGAGTGCGCCCATTCGATCGAGGGCACCCGCCGGCGGGTCCACTCTCCGTCCACGGCAACCAGCAGCATGGTGATGTCGGTGACGGCGGTACGCGGCTCGACAAAGCCTTCGATGCCTGAGCGGGTCCGAACCCAGTCCTCCAGATAGCGCGCGTCAGCGGACTCCGCCGTCCGCAAAGTGCCGGGCTTGTTGCGCCGCCGCAGGAACGCCATCCGGTGCCGGTCCTCTCCTGGTCCTTGAGTCCGCTCCAGTATCGCGCACTTCCCTATCGTAGGGATGGAAGGATGACGGTTCTGCAATCGAGGAGTCGGAGGCAAGTGTGACAGCAGACAACACCAGCTTTGACGTCGTCATCCTGGGTGGGGGCAGCGGAGGCTACGCATGCGCTCTGCGCGCCAGCCAGCTCGGTCTGACGGTCGCCCTGGTCGAGAAGGACAAGGTGGGCGGCACGTGTCTGCACCGAGGCTGCATCCCGACCAAGGCCCTACTGCATGCGGCGGAGATAGCCGACGCGGTGCGCGAGTCAGCCCAGTTCGGGGTCAACGCGTCGCTGGAGGGGGTGGACCTGCGGCAGGTGAACACCTACAAGGACGAGATTGTCGGACGGCTCTACAAGGGGTTGCAAGGCCTCATCAAGAGTCGTGAAATAACGGTGGTGCAAGGAAACGGCCGGCTGGTCGGGCCACGCACCGTCGAGGTTGACGGCATCCGCTACGACGGGAAGCACGTCGTGCTCGCTTCCGGATCTGTGACGCGGTCGCTTCCGGGGCTGGACATCGACGGCGAGCGGGTGGTGTCCAGCTGGGAGGCCATGCAACTGGACACCGTGCCGCAGCGAGTGGTCGTGATCGGTGGCGGGGTCATCGGCGTCGAGTTCGCGTCGGCATGGCGGTCATTCGGTGCGGAAGTGACGATCCTGGAGGCGTTGCCCCGACTGCTTGCGGCTGAGGACCCGTCCTCGTCGAAGGCGCTCGAGCGGGCTTTTCGCAAGCGGGGCATCGTGGTCGAGGCGAACACCGCCTTCTCAGGCGTAGAGCGAACGCCGTCAGGGGTGCGTGTCACGGTCGAGTCCGGCGAGACCTCCGAGGCCGACATCTGTTTGGTGGCTGTCGGCCGCGGACCGCACACGGCCGACCTCGGCTACGAGGAACAAGGCGTCGAGCTGGATCGTGGGTTCGTGGCGACCAACGAGCGCTTGCAGACCAAACTGGCAGGGGCGTATGCCGTCGGCGATATCGTGCCGGGGATGCAGCTGGCCCATCGTGGGTTCCAGCACGGCATCTTCGTGGCCGAGGATATCGCCGGTCTGGAGCCGGCCGTGATCAACGAAGCCGATATCCCCCGAGTCACCTACTGCGAGCCCGAGGTCGCGTCCGTGGGGCTGAGCGAAGATCAGGCCAAGGCGGCACACGGCCCGGACGAGATCGAGTCGCTGACCTACGACCTGGGCGGCAACGGCAAGAGCCAGATCCTCAAGACGCAAGGCTTCGTCAAGGTGGTACGACGAAGGGGCGGTCCCGTGCTCGGCGTACACATGGTCGGCTCACGCGTCGGTGAACTGATCGGCGAAGCGCAGCTGATCTGCAGTTGGGAGGCCTTCCCTGAGGACGTGTCCGCACTGGTGCACATGCACCCCACCCAGAACGAAGCGCTTGGCGAAGCCCACCTCGCGCTGGCGGGTAAACCACTGCACTCGCACTCCTGACGATTCGGTCTAGGCTGACCGAGACCGACCACCGACGCACGCTGCACATCCCGACCGACGAACACAAGAGGAACTCGATCCCTATGGCGACTGAAGTAACACTCCCCGCCCTCGGTGAAAGCGTGACCGAGGGCACCGTCACCCAATGGCTCAAGTCAGTTGGCGACGACGTGGCCGTCGACGAGGCTCTCCTCGAAGTCTCGACCGACAAGGTCGACACCGAGATCCCTTCGCCGGTGGCCGGCACTCTGCTCGAGATCAGGGCCGACCAGGATGAGACCGTCGAGGTCGGAGCGGTGCTGGCCGTGATCGGTGAGAAGGACGAGGCCGGTGGCTCCGCTGGCGGGGACTCGGGCGGTAGCGCCGACTCTGAAGCCGATGAGCACCAGTCCTCGGACGCCTCAGCAGAGCAGGACGGCGGCTCAGGCTCGGAGGAATCCGGCTCGACCGACTCTGACGGAGACTCCGGCGACTCTGGTGCAGAGGGAAGCGACTCGGGATCGGACGGTCCGGAGTCTGGTCAGACAGAGCAGTCCTCGCAGCCATCCGCGGCTGAGGAGTCACCGCAGACCGACGAAGGAGCCGACGACTCTGCCCCCTCCGAGCAGCAGGACGCAGCACAGGCGGATGCTGAGCCAAGCGGCGAGTCGTCAGGGTCCGTCGGCGGCGGAGATTCGTCCGAGGTGACGTTGCCCGCCTTGGGGGAGAGCGTCACGGAGGGAACGGTTACGCAATGGCTCAAGTCGGTGGGCGACGAGGTCGCGGTCGACGAGCCGTTGCTGGAGATATCGACCGACAAAGTCGACACGGAGATTCCTTCACCTGTGGCCGGCACCCTGTTGGAGATCAGGGCGGAGCAGGATGAGACCGTAGAAGTCGGGGCGGTACTCGCGATCATCGGTTCTGGTGACGGTGGATCGAAAACGAGCGCTCCGCCGGCTGCCGAGTCGGGCTCAAGTGAGCCTTCCGCGGAAGAAACCTCTGCAAGTGAGGAGACGAAGGAACCCGCATCCTCCGCCGCCGAAGAGACAACGGAACCCGACACGTCCGCAGATGAAGAGACGAAGCAACCTGACACCTCTGGCTCAGAAGAGCAACCGGATGCGGAGGACGCGGAACAGCCGGCATCCGGTCCGAGCGGTCAAGAAAGCTCACTTGCCCCGTCAGCTGGATCCACGGTGCCGTCGGTCGCTGATGATGCCGGGGGCTCAAGCGGTGACAGCGCATCCAGGAGCTATGTGACTCCGCTGGTACGCAAGCTCGCCGCCCAACACGATGTGGAGTTGTCGACATTGACCGGGACCGGTGTCGGCGGCCGCATCCGCAAGCAAGACGTACTCGAGGCCGCCGAGGCGGCCAAGCAGCAGGCCGCACAGCAGAGCAGCCCAGCTTCCGATCAAGCCGGCTCCCCTGCCGCCAGCCAAGCCGAGCCCAGTCAGGCGGCCAGCTCGCTGCGCGGCAAGACAGAGAAGCTGAGCCGGCTGCGTCAGGTCATTGCAGCACGCATGGTCGAGTCGCTGCACGTGTCGGCTCAGCTGACCACCGTGGTAGAGGTAGACGTGACGTCCATCTCTCGGCTTCGCGACAAGGCGAAGGCCGGCTTCGAACAGCGCGAAGGCGTCAAGCTCTCGTTCCTCCCGTTCTTCGCCAAGGCGGCGATCGATGCTCTGAAGACCTACCCCCAGGTCAACGCCTCGATCGACACCGAAGCGAACACGGTCACCTATCACGACGGTGAACACCTCGGCGTCGCCGTCGACACCGACCGCGGGCTCCTCGTGCCGGTCATCAGCAACGCCGGTGACCTGTCGATCGCCGGACTGGCTCGCAAGATCGCGGACCTCGCGGCTCGCACTCGCGACAACAAGATCAAGCCAGACGAGCTCTCCGGCGGCACATTCACGCTCACCAACACCGGCAGCCGCGGTGCCCTCTTCGACACGCCGATCATCAACCAGCCACAGGTCGCGATTCTCGGCACGGGCACGGTCGTCAAGCGCCCGGTGGTGATCTCAGATCCCAACCTCGGGGAGACAATTGCGATCCGGCAGATGGTCTACCTGTCCCTGACGTACGACCACCGCCTTGTCGACGGAGCCGACGCCGCACGCTTTTTGACCACTATCAAGCAGCGCCTTGAGGAGGCGAACTTCGAAGCTGATCTTGGCGGCTGAACGCGCCCGAAGGCTCATCATCCACCTGGGTTTCGCGAAAGCGGGCAGTCTCAGTGCCTGGGCACCTTGTGCAAGAAGGCGTCCTGACCACCGGCTAGCTCCACTTGAAGCGGCAGCGGCTCCCAGCGGCAGACGAACCGCATCCCCACGTCACCATCGTTGTCGTCACCGTGGACGACGTGCTCCCATTGGCGCTCACCGTCGTCGGGTGCCCGCAGATGCACGAACGTGGTCATGGAAGGACCGCCGGGCTCGTCGAGGCTGAGCTCGACACCTCCAAGCTGGCCGACAAACGTCAGCCCCATCAGACCCGTCTCCTCCTCGACCTCACGGTGAGCGGCGTCCTGGACCGGCTCGAACCGCTTCATCCCCCCAGCGGGAACCTGGACCCCCGATGGGTCAGCGGGGTCGTCATCCGCGTGTTCGAAGACCAACAGCTCACGCCCGTCGGCACCCTCTCGGGTGACATAGCAGACCACTCTTTGGGAAAACCCGTAGATCGACATACCCAGACGCTAGTGATCCCCAGGCGGTGACGCACCTGGCACCCTCGGCAGGCAGGATGGGCGCATGTTGATCACTCTCGCCGGAGGATCCGGCTTCCTTGGTACGGCGCTGAACCGCCACTTCACCGAAACCGGCCACGACGTTCTTCGGCTGGTTAGGGGCGAACCCGCCGGTGACGGGCAGATGCAGTGGGACCCCTCCCGCAAGGAGCTGGACCTCCGGGCGGTTCGCGAAGCCGACGTGGTCATCAATCTGGGTGGCGCGCCCATTGCTCACTGGCCGTGGACGCAGGCGTACAAACGCCAGATTCTCGAGAGCCGGGTCGCCACGACGACCACGATCGCCGAGGCGATCGCTGCTGCAGGGGGCGGGGCAGCACTTATCAACGCCAGCGGCATCAACTACTACGGCAATGTCGAAGGTGACCGACCCGTCACGGAGGACTCAGGTCCCGGCCAGGGCTTTCTGGCCGAGGTGAGCCGCGACTGGGAAGCCGCGACCGAGCCGGCCAACCTCGCCGGCGCAAGAGTGGTCACGATTCGCACGGCAGTGGTCCTCCACAAGTCAGGTGGGGCACTCAAGACGATGCTGTTGCCCTTTCGGCTCGGGCTGGGTGGGCGTTTCGGCGATGGCAGACAGTGGTTCCCCACCGTCTCGCTTCCCGATTACGTCTCAGCAGTCGACAGACTGGCCACCGACCCGCAACTGAGCGGTCCATACAACGTGGTCGCACCCGTGGCGGCAACGAACGGCGAGTTCACCAAGGAGCTGGGAGCGCGGTTGCACCGCCCAACGAGCCTGCCAGTCCCTGCGTTCGCGCTGAAGAAGATCGTGGGCGATCTGTCGAGCGAGCTGCTCGGTAGCGTGCGCGCGATCCCGAAGCGACTGGAGGGCGCGGGTTTCGAGTTCGCGCATCCCACGGTT
>JACCSH010000237.1 GCA_013813125.1 Nocardioidaceae bacterium
GGTGCTGCTGTGATCGGACCCTCCAAGACCGAGGGGATCGGTCCGGTCGTGTGGGGCGCAGACGGATCGAAGTACGACTTCATCCGGCAGAAGCAAAGCTGGTCCGACGTCCTCAAGATGGAGAAGGCGTCGATGCCGCATCTGCGCATGGACGGCAACCCGGTCTTTCGCTGGGCGTCATTCGAGATGGCCAAGATCGCGACTGAGGCACTCGATCGCGCCGGTGTCACGGTCGACGACCTTGACGTATTCGTGCCTCATCAGGCGAATATGCGCATCATCGACGCGATGGCGCGCACACTCAAGCTTCCCGAACGGGTCGTCATCGCTCGTGACGTCGCCTATCAAGGCAACACGTCTGCCGCCTCCGTGCCGCTGGCTGCTGACGCCCTGATGCGCTCCGGCGAAGCCAAGAGTGGGGACTTGGCGCTGTTCATCGCCTTTGGCGCGGGGCTGTCGTACGCCGCACAAGTGGTGACGCTCCCGTGACCGTCCCGGAGATGACGACCGCTGCCGCGGCACCGCAGAAATCGCGTCACGTTTCCGTGACTCCACTTTGAGTTTCCGCAGTCGTCCTGCGGAGTCTTCGGCCCCAAGTGCCGAGGAGACTTCCACCACGAGCCATCGAAGGAGCCACCACAATGGCCAGCACCGAGGAGATCCGCTCCGGACTCGCCGACATCGTCAACGAGGTCGCCGGAATCCCTGCTGACGAAGTTCAGCTCGACAAGTCGTTCATCGATGACCTGGACGTCGACTCGCTGTCGATGGTCGAGGTGGTCGTTGCCGCCGAGGAGACTTTCGGCGTCAAGATCCCTGACGACGAGGTCAAGAACCTCAAGACGGTGGGAGACGCGGTCGCCTTCATCGAAAGCAACCAAGCTGCCTGAGCGGCTCGGTATGCCGACCTGCTCTCGTGGAGCCGGACGCCATCACCAGCGAATCCAACATTCGGCAGCGACTTTCGTCGTCGACCCGGCCCGAATCGACACTCCTATCGAACTACGAGGTGATCACGTAGATGAGTTCCCAGCGCATTGTCGTCACTGGGCTCGGTGCGACGTCTCCCGTCGGTGGTGACGTGCCAACGACGTGGGCGGCCTTGCTGGCCGGGACATCGGGCGCTCGCCGCTTGACTGAGGAATGGGCCGAACAGCTGCCCGTTCAGATCGCAGCCCGGGTCGCCGTCGAACCTCTCGAGGTGCTCGAGCGGGTGAGGGCTCGCCGGCTGGACCGGTCGGGGCAGTTTGCCCTGATCGCGGCCCTCGAGGCGTGGGCCGACGCCGGCCTCGATGCCTTCCCAACTGACCCCGAGCGGCTCGGGGTCGCCATCGCCTCAGGTATCGGGGGCGTCACGACCCTGCTCAGCAACTACGACGCGTTGTTGGAGAAAGGCCCTCGTCGCGTCTCACCTTTGTCGATCCCGATGCTCATGCCCAACAGCCCGGCCGCAAACGTCGGCCTTGCGTTAGGCGCCAAGGCTGGCGTGCACACTCCGGTCTCGGCGTGCGCCTCCGGCAACGAGGCCATCGCGCATGGTGTCGACATGATTCATCTTGGCCGCGCCGACGTCGTCGTCGTGGGTGGCACCGAAGCAGCCATCCACCCACTCCCGATGGCTGCCTTCGCGCAGATGATGGCTCTGTCCAAGCGCAATGACGAGCCCGAGCGGGCATCTCGGCCATGGGACGTCGATCGAGATGGCTTCGTGCTCGGTGAGGGCGCTGCCGTACTGGTCATCGAAAGCGCTGAACACGCCACCGCACGCGGAGCCCAGGTGTACGCCGAGGTGGCCGGGGCGGGTGTGACTGCCGACTCTCACGACATCGCCCAGCCAGATCCCGCTGGTCTCGGAGCCACCCGCGCCATCCGGATGGCGCTCAAAGAATCCGGCGTCGAGGCACGCGAGATCGTCCACATCAACGCTCACGCCACGTCGACGCCACAAGGCGACGTCGCTGAGTGCCTCGCGATAACCAACGCGCTCGACGGCCAGACCAATCAAATCATCACGACTTCGACGAAGTCGATGACGGGCCACCTGCTCGGCGCCGCGGGTGCACTGGAGTCGGTTGCGACGGTGCTGGCCCTGCGCGACCGAGTCGTGCCTCCGACGATCAACCTCGACGACCCCGACCCTGCCGTCAACCTCGACATCGCGACCAAGCAACGGACACTACCCAGCGGCGACATTGCCGCGTTGAACAACTCCTTCGGCTTTGGCGGACACAACGTCGCCATCGCCTTCCGCTCAGCCTGAGGTGGCCATGACCACGACCGAGAATGCGCCCGTTACACCCCCGTCAACACCGCCACCGGCCACGCCGACGGAGCCGTCGGCGCCGGTGGCCAAGCCGCCGAAACTGCCTCGAGAAAGTGATCCGCGAAACCCGAACAAGCGCCTTGGAGCGTTCTTCGACGAAGGTACGCTCCAGCTGATCAGCGCTGACGACGACAGTGGCATGTTGGCTGCCGCCGGCACCGTCGACGGCGTCCACACCATCGCCTTCTGCTCCGACGCGACGATCATGGGCGGCGCGATGGGCCACGACGGTTGCAAAGTCGTCGTGCGGGCCTATGAACGGGCGTTGGCCGACGAGGCGCCGATCGTTGGGCTGTGGCACTCGGGCGGTGCTCGACTGGCCGAGGGGGTGCTGTCCTTGCATGCGGTTGGTCTGATCTTCCATGCCATGACGCAGGCCTCAGGCAAGATCCCGCAGGTGTCGGTGGTGCTCGGCCCCGCCGCGGGAGGTGCTGCATACGGTCCTGCCCTGACTGACGTGGTGATTCTCGGGCCCGAGGGGCGGATCTTCGTGACTGGCCCGGACGTCGTACGGTCCGTCACCGGCGAAGATGTCGACATGCTTCGCCTCGGGGGACCAGAACCTCACGGCCGTCGCTCCGGAGTGGTGCATGTGCTTGCCGAGTCAGAGTCGCATGCAATCGGCGAGGCCAGAAGGCTCGTGGCGCTGCTGGGCGATCAGCGCAGCATCGACGAGTCGGCGGTCATCGACCTCGACCTTTCGCAGCAGATGCCCGAGTCGAAGAAGCGCGCCTACGACGTCCATCCGTTCGTCTCGACCCTTCTCGACAAGGAGTCGATGCTGGAGCTGCATCAGCGATGGGCGCCGAACATCGTGACCGCGCTGGGCCGTTTCGGAGGCCGCACGGTCGGCGTCATCGCCAACAACCCGCTGCGGCTCGGCGGGTGCCTGGACTCGCCGTCGGCGGAGAAAGCGGCGCGGTTCGTGCGGATGTGTGACGCCTACGGCGTGCCGCTGCTCGTCGTCGTGGATGTGCCGGGCTATCTGCCCGGTGTCGGACAGGAGTGGGACGGGGTCGTACGACGGGGGGCGAAGCTGCTGCACGCCTTCAGTGAGGCGGGCGTGCCTCGGGTGACCCTCGTGACCCGCAAGGCGTACGGCGGTGCCTACATCGCCATGAACGCCCGCTCCCTCGGGGCCACTCGGGTTTTCGCCTGGCCTGGTGCAGAGGTCGCCGTGATGGGAGCCGTGGCCGCCGTACGTATTTTGCATCGCCGCAAGATCGCTGCAGTCGCGGCTGATCTGCGCCCGACCGTCGAGGCTGAGCTGGCCGCCGAGCACGAACACATCGCCGGTGGTGTCGAGCGAGCGATCGAGATTGGTGTGGTCGACAAAGTCGTCGAGCCGAGCAGGACGAGGTCGGCTTTGGCCCAGGCGCTGGCCGCCGCCGACAAGGGCGAACGCGGCTCGCACGGCAACATCCCGCTCTGACTACTCCGACTGCCGAACCGTCGCTCGGTCGCCGGTGAGTCGTCACCGAACCACCGTCCGGCCGGCAGTTGCTCGGCTTCAGCCGTCCTCAGAGCACGGCGTCACCAGTTAGTAGACCTGGGGGACCAGCCGTTGCTCACTCTCCGGCGGGCGCACATAGGTGTCGTCGTGTTGGCGCTCCGGCAGGACCAGCTCCTGCGAAGTCACGTCTTCGTACGGGACCTGGCTCAGCAGATGGTGCACGCAGTTCAGCCGAGCAAGCTCTTTGTCATCGGCCGGCACCACCCACCAGGGCGAAGTCTCTGTGTCGGTGTGCTTGAACATCGTGTCTTTGGCCCGTGAGTACTCAACCCACCGCGACCTAGCCTCAAGGTCCATCGGGCTCAGCTTCCATCGCTTGCGCGGGTTGTTGATCCGGTCCTGGAAGCGGCGCTCCTGCTCGTCGTCTGAGACCGAGAACCAGTACTTGATGAGTATGACGCCGGAACGCAGCAGCATGTTCTCGAACTCCGGCACGCTGCGCAGGAACTCCTGGTACTCCTCCTCGGTGCAAAAACCCATGACCTTCTCGACGCCGGCGCGGTTGTACCAGCTGCGGTCGAGAAGGACGACCTCCCCACCAGCAGGTAGCTCCGTCACGTAGCGCTGGAAGTACCACTGAGACCGCTGCCGCTCCGTCGGCGCGGGAAGCGCGACGACCCGCACGACGCGTGGGTTAGTGGGTTCGGCGATGCGCTTGATCGTGCCACCCTTGCCAGCCGCGTCGCGTCCCTCGAAGATCACGCAGACTTTGAGCTTTTCCTGTGACACCCATTCCTGCAACTTCACCAGTTCGCGCTGGAGCTTCTTGAGCTCCTTCTCGTTCTTGCGGCTCTGCTCCTTATCGGCCTTCTTGGCCAGCTTCTCGGCCTTCTTGACTGCCTTGTCGGCCTTCTTGGCCGCTTCGACGGCCTGCTTCTCTTCGGTGGTGGGCGACGCCATCAGGACTCATCCTCCTAGGAAATACCGGTGGACTGAGTGTGCCACTGGCCGGGCGTTTTTGCAGCCCGCAAGCCGGGCCCGAAGTCGCCGCCCTGATGAGCACGGCGGGTGGTGCGGAGCGAGTTTCTTGCCAGGTACCCGTGCGGGCGGAGTCTCGCCCCACAATCGTTCATGTGAACGGGTTTGCGGCCCGACCGTGCGGGGTTGGGTCGCACAATCGTTCATGTGAACAGGTTTGCGGCCCGACCATGCGACGTACGGCCCCACAAGCGTTCACCTGAACGGTTTGCGACGCGCACCAGCCGGGACCGGCGGCCGGTGAGCACCTCAGGTCGAACCTCCCGTCAGACGACGTGGTGCAGCCAGCGGACCGGAGCGCCGTCCCCGGCATACCGGAACGGCTCGAGCGCCTCATCCCATGCC
>JACCSH010000238.1 GCA_013813125.1 Nocardioidaceae bacterium
CCTGCGACGAAGTAGGGCAGACCGTTCTGCTCGAACCAGCGCTCCGCTTGCACAACGGTCTGCTCATGCTCTTCGGAAGTCATCGCGATGGGCCACCTCTGCTCGACGACGCACAACCCTACGACTCCCATGCGTCAAGATCCGACTCTGACGTCGTCAGAGCGACGTAGAACTCGGATCCTTCTGCGGGGCGGCGGCTGCGGGTGGAGTGTCGAGCAGGACCCGGGCGCGGTCGACGTCGATTCTCATCTGGTCGACCAGTGCGTCGATCGTGTCGAACCTGTCCATTGCCCGTAGTTTTTCGACGAACGTCACCTCCACCGCCACCCCGTACAGCTCGAGGTCGTCGCGATCGAGCACATACGACTCCAACCGCCGCTCGATCCCATCGAAAGTGGGGTTCGCGCCGACCGAGATGGCCGCCGGGAGGTATGCGCTCTCAGTCTCGTCCAGTCTGCGCAACCAGCCCGCGTAGACACCATCGGCAGGGACCGCTGTCGAGGTGGAACTGACCGATACGTTGGCCGTCGGGTAGCCCAACTGCCGCCCGCGCTGGTCACCCTTGACGACAATGCCTTTGACCGAGAAGGGCCGGCCGAGCGCCTCCGCCGCCGCGACGACGTCCCCTGCTGCCAGTCGATCGCGGACGTACGTCGACGACCAGGAGTGGCCGTCCGAGCCGCCCAGAGGCAACCCGATCACGGTGACGTCATGCTCGCCGCACAACCGCTCGAGCAGAGCGAGATCACCTCGCGCACGGTGACCGAAGCGGAAGTTCTCCCCCACGATGACTGCACTGGCCCGCAAGGTGCGCAGAAGGATGGTCTCGACGAAGTCCTCGGCGGCCGTACGAGCGAACTCGGGCGTGAACTGCAACACGAGTACCGCGTTCACGCCCTCCTCGTCCAACAGAGCCAGCCGCTCCTCCAACGACCCAAGCAGCGCCGGAGCTTTGCTCGGCGCGAGAACTCTCAGGGGGTGCGGCTCGAACGTCACGGCCACCACCGGCAACCCACCTCGCTCGGCCGCGAGCTGACGTGCCCGGTCGATAACACGGCGATGTCCGCGATGGAGCCCATCGAAGTTACCGATGATGACGACCGTTGGCCCCAGCTCCGGGTCCACCTCGGCCAGATCGTGCCATCTCTGCACCGAACACGACTCCTTGCCTGGTCGGGGGCTGATCGCCCGGGCGGTCTCGCGGTGACTGCTCAACGACTCCGCCAGCTCGCGAGCATATCCGCTGGAGCGGGGGTCACTGCGCCGTCAGGCTGGCGCAAACACCGCGACCGCGTGCGCCGCGGTCCCCCGCTGCTCGTACAGAGCGAGGAACTCACCGTCCGGGCTGAAAACCGCCACATCGCCTGCGTCCCCGACGTCAAGCGAAAGGGTGCGCCCGTTGCGCACCGACGCGACGAGGTCGTCGCCGACCGTGTAGGTCGGGAAGTTCGCGGTGACGGCCTCTTCGAGTGGCACGACGGTGAGGTGGTCCAGCAGGCTCTCGAGGGTGTGGGCCTGATCGAGGTCGTAGCAGCCGACCCGGGTACGACGCAACGCGGTCAGGTGCCCCCCCACCCCCAGGCAGGCGCCGATGTCTCGCCCGAGTGCCCGGATGTAGGTGCCTGTCGAGCACTCGACCTGCACCTCGACATCGAGGAAGGGGTCCGTCCGCCGTACAGCGACGACGTCGAGCCGCGAGACCGACACGTTGCGGGCAGCAAGTGCAACCGGCTTACCCTCCCGCACCAATTTGTAGGAACGCTCGCCGTGGACCTTGATGGCGGAGACCGCTGAGGGCACCTGCTCGATGTCACCCACAAAGCCGGCTGCCGCCACCTCGACATCACGATCGGTGAGGTGGGAGGCGGTGGCGCTCGCCGTCACCTCACCTTGACTGTCGTCGGACACGGTGGACTGTCCCAGCCGGATCGTGGCCTCGTAGGTCTTGCTCGAAAGGGCAAGGCGTCCCAGCAGGCGGGTAGCACGACCGACGCCGACGACAAGGACGCCGGTCGCCATCGGGTCGAGCGTGCCGGCGTGTCCGACCTTGCGAGTGCCCGTCAGTCGGCGGCAGCGGGCAACCACGTCATGCGATGTCCAGTCAGCAGGCTTGTCGACGACCAACAGGCCATCAGGCGCGGGCATCAGCGTCGGCCGTCGTCGACTCCCCACTCTCGACAGACCCGGCTGCCAGCTCGATGTCGTCGGCGTCAGGGTGCTTGTAGGGATCAGCGTCGCCTGCGTACGACGCGGACGCCGCCACGACTGCCACCTCCGCGTCGTTTCGCCGAGCTTTGGCCAGCAGGTCCTCGATGTGGGCGGCTGTCTCTGGTAGGGCGTCGAGGATGAACTCCAGCGTCGGGGTGTGGCGCATCCCCAGCTGTTTGCCCACCTCTGAGCGGATCAAGCCGCGAGCACTCTCCAGCGCCGCACCCGAGGCGTGGCGCTGTTCCTCGTCACCCAGAACGGTGTAAAAAATCGAGGCGTGCTGGGTGTCGCCGGTGACACGCACATCGGTAATGGTGACGAAACCGAGCCTTTCATCCTTGATGCGGTACTCCAGCATCTCAGCGACGATCACACGAATGCGGTCCGCCACCCTGC
>JACCSH010000258.1 GCA_013813125.1 Nocardioidaceae bacterium
TATGTAAATCGGACCCTATGTCCGTTATGTAGAGATCATCGCTTGCTTAACACTGTGTTGCGGACTGATTACATAGCGGAGGGGCCGAATGGTGTCTAACTCTGACCAAACGGTCAAATTTCCGTCATCGACGCCCGGAGACACAGGAGAACCTGCTCGGAACACCTCAGCGCCCACTGCCCGAAGCGCCAGTGCTGTCCGCACCCGTCAGCAGGCCTGCCTTTACTGCGTTCATGATCGCCTGAGCACGATTGGCCGCACCCAACTTCTCGTACAGCCGAGCGATATGCGTCTTGGTGGTTGAGTCGGAGATGAATAAGCTTCGGGAGACTGCAGCAATCCCCAGCCCCTCAGCGAGCAGTTCCAGCACTCTGCGTTCCCGTTCGGACAGCTGTGGACCCTCAGGCGCCATCCGGCGCTGCAGCGCACCATTGAGGTTCTTTGCGGTGAACGAGTGCGGAGAAACCGCAGCGTGGCGGGCTGCGGCCACCACATCATCACTGGGAGCGTCCTTGGCGACGAACGCCGAGGCGCCGGCATCTAGGGCGGCGAACAACTGCTCGTCTCCCGCATACATGGTGAGCACGACCACACCGATGTCCGGGAACAGTTTGCGCAGACTGCGAGCGGCGTCGAGCCCACTGCCGTCGGGCAGGCGTATATCGACTACCGCGACGTCTGGAGTGTGCTCCCGTGCCATCGCCAAACCTTCGGCAACCGAGCTCGCCTCCGCGGCGATGACGAAGTCGCCGCTTCGCGCGAACGCCAGATGCAAACCGTGGCGGATCAACTCGTGATCGTCGATCAGCAGCACCGACCTAGCCACAAGTCGCCACCGGTGCTTGCTGGCGGGTTCGCCAAGGCTCCGGCCGGACCGGTGGCAAAGCCTGCGTTGCTACGGCGTTGGCGTCGGTCGACGGTTTCAAGGAGACCGACACTCTGGTGCCGCCCCCGGGTCGTTCGGTGACGGCAAGCGTTGCTCCGATGCGGTCAGCACGCTCACGCATGATGCTCAGCCCAAAGCCGTGCGCCGGAACATCTGATCCCAGGCCCGATCCATCATCCTCGACGAGCAGTTCTGCAGCCGGTGGTCGGACGTGACAGGAGACCCACAGGTTGTCCGCGCTGGCGTGCTTACGAGCGTTGGTGACTGCTTCTTGAATGATGCGGAGTAGTTCCTCCTCAACCTCGATCCCTAGGCGCTCTGGCGACTCATCGAGTGACAGGTGAACGGCAGTGGTTGAGCGGGAACCCACCTCGCGTAGGTACTCTCCGAGCACCGCTCCGAGCCCGCTAGACCTGCTCACCTGGCTGCGCAGGTCGAAGATCGACAGTCGCAGGTCGTTGACGATGCGGCTCAACTCCGCGCGCACCTGGGCTACGCGGTTAGCTCTCGCGGTGCTGTCCGAAGCCGACGCCAGATCGTCGACCAGATAACCGAGCGAGGCGATCTCTTGGGCGATTCCATCGTGGATCTCACGGGCGAGGCGGTGGCGCTCTTCTACCGTTGCGTGGGTCCGAACCTCGTCGAAGAGCAAAGCGCTGTCAAGGCGCAGAGCGCGCTCGTCGAGCAGGGCCTGGAGCTCCGCCTGGGTGACCGCAGCGAGTGGCTTTTTGAGCTCTAGCGTTAGGACACCCACCATCCGCGTTCCCACCCGCAGGGGCAGCGCAGTTCGCGTCGGTCCTACCTCGTAGATGCCTCGCGCGGCCGACTGGGCGGACGCCCGGTGCTGAGATTGGACCGGCGGTGTCTCATGGGCGGCATCGACAGTCGCCCAACACTGCACTACGAGCGGATCGCTCATCGGACGCCCCGGCACCCGGTCGAGGTTGTTTTGGGCCAGCGCGACAAATGCGCCGCCTTGGGTGCGGACCAGCAGGGCTCCGCAGCCGTCGGGAACGAGGGTTAGACAGTCGTCGAGCAGGCTGCCCGACAAGACGATCGGGTCGAGTCCAGCAGACAAGCCTCGGGACACCTGGCGCAGTTGATGGAGCAGGCGGGAAGCAGCGGCGTACCGCGCCTGGTCCTCGTCGGCGGGCGCAGTACGGAGCCGCCGGATCCAGGACCCCAGCAGGCCGAGGCCGATCGCGGTCAACAACCACGGCAACATCTCCCGTAAGTAGACCGTCGAGAGCTCTGGATTCAGCCGCACGATCGGCACTAGCGCGATCGAGCCCAGCTCGACCAGGAAGGCAGCGGACACGGTGCTCATCCCGCCGATCAAACCGGCTAGTAGTGCGGGAACCATGAGGTACATTCCCAACGGCTGGTTTATGGCGCCAGTGATGCCGAGCGTCATTCCTACCAGCGCCGCCTCGATGACTGGCGCGGCCTGCCTGATGAGACCCGACGGCTGAACCAGGCAGAACGTGACGGCGATGGCACAGAGCATCAGGTAGCCAGACGTGACACGGGGAAGCGCCTCGGTTGCACCGGCAAAGCCGAGCGTGGCTGCCAGCCCGAATACGCGGATGTTGATGCCGATGCGTGTGGGGGTCATGGCTATTGACCGCCGAACGTGCCGATGATGGCGATTGCTGCGGGCCCTAACACCGAGATGAACAGAGTGGGGAGGATGCAGAAAATCAGTGGCACCATGATCTTCACCGGCACCTTCTGGGCCTTCTCCTCGGCTCGTTGCCGACGCTTGATGCGCATCTCTGCCGACTGGACGCGCAGCACTTGGCCCACGGGTATTCCGAAGGCGTCAGCCTGCACCATCGAGTTTGCGAACCCGCGCAGCTCAGGTAGCGACGTACGTTCTCCGAGCGCGCGCATCGCCTGGCTGCGACCCATGCCGATCTGCATCTCGGTCAGCACCCGGGAGAACTCCTCGGAGACCGGTCCATCGGTGTTTCGGGCTACCTGTGACAGTGCGGCGTCGAAACCCAGGCCCGCCTCCACCGAGATCGTGAGCAGGTCGAGCGCATCGGGCAAGTCTTTCTGCATCGTCTCGGCGCGGTCTGACCCCCTCTGGTACAGCCACAGGTTCACGCCCACGTAGCCGATCAGTGATGCGCCGACCGAGAGGACCAGACGAGGCATGAGGCCAAGACCCAGCAGTGCCGTGCCGATGAGCGCTGCGGTCAGGCCGACGCCGAAGCCAAGCACCTTCATGCCCACGACGCGGTCGACTGTCCAACCCGGCGGGTTGCCGGCAAGGTCGAGCTTGCGCCGCAGGCGCTCGGCGTTGTCAGCCGGCGTCAGCCGGCGCCCTAGCGCCGTCAGCCGACCCAGGAGAGGGGTCAGAACCCTATCGTTGAACGACGCTTCCTCATCGGGCAACGCCATCTCCGCCGACGCCCCAAACGCCGCGA
Organism: Nocardioidaceae bacterium; assembly: GCA_013813125.1. Lineage (GTDB taxonomy): Bacteria > Actinomycetota > Actinomycetes > Propionibacteriales > Nocardioidaceae > JACCZJ01. The sequence continues at coordinate 3,319 of JACCSH010000258.1, forward strand.
TCGCCGCGATCGAGCGGTTGACGCCGCCCTGCTCGTTCGTGAGCCCACTGATGGCGACAAGGGCGACGACCAGGGCGAGGAAGATGAGGCCTACGCCCAACGCGAGCAGAAGTGTCGGGCTCATCAGACCTCCACTTTCACGGACTTGGACATCCAGAAGGAGCCGACCGCCAGCAGCATCGCCGCGAACCCGAGCATCACCCAACCAAGCAGCGTGCTGAACATCGGCGAGACGTACTCTCGCTGGGTCAGCACCAGGAACACCATGAACGCGGGGGGCAGGCCGCCGAGGACCCATGCTGACAGGCGCCCCTCGGCCGAAAGTGTCAATACCTGGCGGCGCAGGTACTCGCGTTCGCGCAATGTGGCCGCGACGGTGAGCATGAGCTCGGCCAGGTTGCCACCGACCTGGCGTTGGATCCGGATTGCCATGACGACCCACCGGAAGTCGTCGCTGCTCATCCGTTCGCTCACACCGTCGAGGGCATCCTCGATGTCGACACCGAGGCGAGCCTCGATGAGTGCCCTGCGGAACTCACCGGCCATCGGCTCGGTGCCTTCGCGCACGATCGTGTCGACCGACTGGGCGAGTGACAAGCCGGCCTTGAGCCCGCCGGACATGAGTTGGAGAGACTCAGAGAGCTGCGCATTGAAGGCCTTGATCCTGCGAGACACCTTGTGGCCGAGGTAGAAGCGCGGTGCAAGAACGCCGAATGTAAGCATGAGCAGTGTCAGTGGGATCCCCCCACTGGTGAGCAGGAAGCCGGCGAGGGCGAAGACGACTGCTATCCCGGCATGGAGGAGCACCCACTCAGCGGGCTTGAGGGACAGGCCAGCCGCGTCAAGCTTGCGGGCCAGCTTCGCTTCAAAACCGCCGCCGCCGATGGCTTTTTGTGTCAGCTTGAGGGCGGACTCGCGGACGTTCGCCGGCGCCGGCGCCGGTGACGCTCCTTCAGTGCCGTAGGCCGCGAGCCTGTCCGTCAGAGTCACCTTCACCTTGGGCTGGAATACACCAAGGGCGCCTGCTACGGCGAGCAGGAGCGCGAAACCGATCGCCACGATGCCGCCGATCAGCAGAGGCCGGGGCACGACAAAGCCCGGCGGATCTACCGGGAGCAGTGCAGGAGGCGAGTCCACACTCGCAGGGTCAGCCAAGCCGAGCGAGACGAACGCGTTGTCGTCGTAGGTGGTGCCACCGGCAGCCACGCTCACCACCAAGTCGGCGTCGGAGCCCGCCTTCTCCGCGGGCACCGGGAAGGACACCAGGATCTGGCTGGCCAGCGCTTGCGCCTCGTCGGTGAACAGGTCAGTAAGTGCGGTCGGGTCAGCGGCGCTCACCAAACTCCCCTGACCGGCGTCGGCGATTGTGGACAGGTGGGACTGGCTGTCCACTTCTTCACCCAGCGACACGACGTCCACACGCGCGCCGGACCGCTTCACCGTCTTCGCCAAATCAGCCAGAGGAGAGCCAGTCGTGTCGAGACGACCGTCTGACAGCACCAAGAGCCGGCGCTGCCCATCGACGCCGGCAACGGACAGGGCGGTCGCGATCCCTTCGTACAGGTGCGTTTCCAGCGACAACTGGAGCCCTTCGATCTGGTCGCGCAGCAGGTCCCGGTCGAGAGTCGGTTCGACGAGCGTGTCGACGGTGCTGGCGAACGTGACCAGCCCGATCTCGACATCTGATGGCGCTTGGTCGATGAAGGCAAGCGCAGCTTGCTTCGCTTCGTTGAACGGTCTTCCTTGCATGGTCTTGCTCACGTCGAGGGTCAGGACCGTCACCCGGCCCAGGCGCTCACCGGAAGTGGACGCCAAGGTCGCCGTGGCATCCACCTCGGTACCGTCGACTCTCACCGTCACCGACGACAGGTCGGGCTGTTCGCCTTCGGGAAGACCTTCGATCGAGTAAAGGACTCGGACGGTTCCGTCCTCAGACTCGACGTTGTCGATGTTGCCCGATCCCGCCGCGACTGCTGACGCCCCCGTGGCGAGGAGGACCGCCGTACTCGCCAAGAGAGTGAGAGATGCCACGAGGCAGCGGCGGCACCACTGCATCAGCGCAGGCCGCTCATGGCGAATATCATCGGGTCGACCTGGATGTTGTGCTGGGTGAGCTTCTCGAGGAAAGAGGGTCGCAGACCGGTCGACCGAAGTGCGCCGAGCGCACGACCGTTGTCGTCGAAACCAGCCGAGTGGTCGAACACGAAGATGTCCTGCATCGTGACGACCTCGCCCTCCATGCGCTCGACTTCGGTGATGTAGGTGATGCGCCGGCTCCCGTCGCGCAGCCGGCTCTGCTGCACGATGAGGTCCACCGCACTGGACACCTGTTCCCGAATGGCACGGATCGGCAGATCCATACCGGCCATCATCACCATCGTCTCCAACCGGGCGAGGGCGTCTCGCGGAGTGTTCGCGTGCAGCGTGCTGATCGAGCCGTCGTGGCCGGTATTCATCGCCTGCAGCATGTCCAAGGCAGCCGCATCACGAATTTCGCCGACGACGATGCGGTCCGGCCGCATGCGAAGTGAGTTTCGCACCAGGTCGCGGATCGCAACCTCGCCTTTTCCTTCGATGTTCGAAGGCCGAGACTCCAGACGGAGCACGTGGTCCTGGTTCATCTGCAGTTCGGCAGCATCCTCGATGGTGACGATGCGCTCGTCTGTGGGGATGAACGACGAGAGCACGTTCAGCGTCGTCGTCTTGCCGGAGCCGGTCCCGCCGGAGACCAGGATGTTCAACCGTCCCTTGACGCAGGCGGCGAGGAAGTCGACGGTCTGCCGGGTCAGGGTCCCGAAGGTGATCAGATCATTGGCGGTGAAGGGATCGGCGGCGAACTTGCGGATGGTCAGTATCGAGCCGTCGAGAGCCAGAGGAGGGATGACGGCGTTGACGCGACTGCCGTCCGGGAGGCGCGCGTCGACCATGGGGCTGGCCTCGTCGATTCTGCGGCCCACCCGCGCGACGATTTTGTCGATCGTACGGCGAAGGTGTGCCTCGTCGGCGAACTGACCGTCGACGCGGCTCAGTCGACCCGATTTTTCGATGTAGATGTCAAATGGCCCGTTGACCATGATCTCGGTCAGGTCCGGGTCGCGCAGGAACGGCTCGATGGGCCCGTAGCCGAGGATGTCGTCAGCGATCTCCTGGGTGAGGCGTGTCCGGTCGGCGTTGGACAGTGGCGTCTGGGTGAGCGCCACCTCCTGTTGCAGGGCGACCCGCACCATCTGCTCCAGCTCACTCGCCGGAAGCTCTGCGTCGTAGAGCTTGGGACCGAGGTTTGCCAGCAACGCCTGGTGGACGGTTTGCTTCAGTTCCGCCAGCGGGTCGGACATAGCTGACCCGCGGCTGCGCTGACCTCCTTGCGCACCGTTGTCCTGGTGCGAGGGGGCGCTGGCTTGTCCTCGGTCGCGCTGGGCGGTGGCAAGACGGTCGGCGAGGCTCATGAGGTCTTACTCCTGCGGCGAAAGAGGCTTCGGCCGTCTGTGTTGGCTGAGACGAGAAGGCCGGGGCGCGCGTCGGTTTCTGCGGTGGGCACCACCTCCACGCACTTTCTAGCGAGCGCGACGAACGCCTGGCTGGCAGGGTTGCGCGGGTGAGAGGTGACAATCGGCTCACACCGATTCATCGATGCAGGCACCTCGGTCGGCTCGGTGGGAATGGAAACGAAGATCTCCGACTTCAGTGCGGTCTCGATGTCGCTGGGCGAAAGCCCAATCTTGGGGTTGTATCCGTTAAGAACGATGCGGCTCTTGTCGCGGGGGAAGTTCAGCAGGTCGAAGGTCTCCAACGTGACCTTGGCGGCCTTCAGGGCAGGCAGGACGGGTGTGACCAGCAGCAGCAGCAGGTCACTCTCGTCGAATGCCTGGAGTACGTGCTCGTCGAACGCTGGGGGGGTGTCTACGACGATGTAGTCGAAGGACTGCTTGAGTGTGGTGAGGATCTTCCCGATCAGGTGTCTGCCGATGGGCTCGCTGAGCTCAGGCGATGTGGGCGCGAGCAGCGCGGACAAATTGGCTGAGTACTTGGTGAGCAGCGGCCGCAGCTCCTCGGACCCGATGTCTCCGACAATGGCGAGGGCTTCGCTGATCGTGTGGACCGGAGACATCTGCAAGGTGATGGCCACGTCCCCGAATGCGAGGTCAAGATCGACGAGACAGACCTTATGACCCGCATCGGAGAGCGCCACCGCCAGGTTTGTGGACACAGTTGTCTTACCCACACCACCCTTGGCCGAGAACACGGTGATCAACCGCCCGGGCGCCGACTCCTGATGTCCTGAGTGGGCCGCGGTCAGGGCTTCGTACAAGCTTTGACTCCGCCGCACGGCCAGGGACAACCCAGTGAGGTCGCGCTCTTCGACCACCTCCCGCATACCGGAGCGCAACGCTTCAGCGAGGACGCTGGAGTCGACCCGCTGGCGGAGCAGGATGACGCTGAGCGCCGGACGGGTTACGCGCAGGGTGTCAGCGAGGCTTACGGCCGCCGTGAGGTTGACACCGGCCCCCAACACAACCGCAAACTCATCCGGACGTTGCTCGAGGTGATGGCGCAGAGCGTCGACACTGGGCACGACTTCGGCGCTCGGACCGATAGCCCCGACGAACAGCTCAGCGCTCGCCGTCCGTGATTCGACGATGGTGGTCATAGCACTCTCACTTAAGTAGGTCCGCTGAGGTGACGCCTTTGCCCGGCGTGATCTTGGTGCCTTCGGCCAGAAGCCCGAAGGTGAGCCCACCGGTGCCGGAGGCGAAGATCACGCGCTCGGCGTCGGCCTGGTCAAGGGCGACGGTGAGGATCGTCTTGGGGACCTCTTCGGTGCTTGCGTCGTCGGCTTTGTCGCTCGCGGCCGAGAGCACGGTCGTCTCACCGACGCCGATGACTTCAACGTTAGGAACCAGGATTCGCGTGAAGTTCGACTCGGCGGTGGTGTCGGTCGCCGTAACGGCGGATGAGACGAAGATGACGACATGGGAGCCGGGCGTTACGAAGCCAGCCACGCGCGCTGGGTCACTGAGTTCGAGGCTGACGGCGAGCTGACCTTTGGGGATGGTCAGGGTCTGTTTCGAGGCGGCGGTGGTGCCGAACTTCGCGGCCAGGATCTGCTCGCCAGGATAGATGGTTGACAGCGCCACCTTGTCTCCGATCGTTTCGACCGATGTGAGAGCCCCTTTCACAACACTCGACTGAGGGATCTCGGTCAGGGCGAGCTTGCCTTCGGCCTGAGCCTGCTCGGCGGTCTGACCGGGCTCGATCACTTCGGTGGCGGCGAGGACCTTGACGAGGCTCTCGTTTGCCTTTGCCGCACCTGCCAGGCCGTTGACGTACAGCAGCACCAGGGAGGCGCCGACGGCCGCGATCACGACCGCGACGACGAGCAGAACACCTTTGCGTTTCATGTGGGATTCCTTGACGTGGGATGTGAAGGGAAGGGGAGTGACGGGCCTGGACGCAGCTGCTCGCTGTAGCTCATCGGACGATCCCGAACGTGGGTGGAAGCGGGATGGTCACCGCGTCGTCGGGGTTCGGACGCATATACAAGGTCCCGCTGCCGTTGGCCTCGAGTCGTCGGGCGACGAACTGGGCGTTCGCG
>JACCSH010000279.1 GCA_013813125.1 Nocardioidaceae bacterium
AAGGCGATGGGTCCGTGCTTGAGCTCGCCTGCGGCGAACCCCTCCGCATGAATGTAGGCGAGCTCTTTGAGCTTGAGCGCTCCCTCGAGGGCGACTGGGTAGCCGACGTGGCGACCCAGGAACAGCACCAACCTGGCCTCACCCATCTCACGGGCCAGCACCCGCACCGGCTCGAGGGCGGCCAGCACTTTGCTGACTGCGGCAGGGATCTTCTCGAGCTGGCCGACGATCTCGGTGATCTCGTCGCCGTACTTGGTGCCGCGTACCTGCGCCAGGTAGAGCGCAATCAGATAGCAGGCGACGATCTGGGTGAGGAACGCCTTGGTTGAGGCGACCGCGATTTCCGGGCCGGCGTGGGTGTAGAGGACGGCGTCAGACTCCCGCGGGATCGTCGAACCGTTCGAGTTCGAGATGGCCAGCACCTTGGCCCGTTGCCCGCGGGCGTGGCGGAGCGCCATCAACGTGTCCATGGTCTCGCCGCTTTGGCTGATGGCGATCACCATCGTGTCGCGGTCGATGATGGGGTCGCGATAACGGAACTCCGACGACAGCTCGACCTCGCAGGGGATGCGGGTCCAATGCTCGATGGCGTACTTCGCGACGAGGCCGGCATGGAAGGCGGTGCCACAGGCGATGATGATGATCTTGTCGATCGCGCGCAGCTCGTCGTCACTGAGACGCATCTCGTCGAGCTGCAGTTGGCCTGTCTCAGTGAGCCGCCCCAACAACGTGTCGGCGATCGCCTTGGGCTGCTCGTCGATTTCCTTGAGCATGAAGTAGTCGTACCCGCCCTTCTCCGCGGCGGCGATGTCCCAGTCGATGTGGAAGGCCCGGCCCTCGGCTGGGTTGCCGTGCAGGTCGCTCACCTGCACGCTCTCACCCGTGATGGCCACGACCTGGTCCTGGCCGAGCTCGAGGGCATCTCGGGTGTGCTCGATGAATGCGGCGACGTCGGAGGCGACGAAGTTCTCACCCTGCCCCAGGCCGACCACCAGAGGTGAGTTGCGGCGGGCGGCCACCACCTTGTCGGGGTCGTCGGTGCTCGCCGCGACAAGGGTGAAAGCACCCTCCAGCTGGCGGCAGACGGCCTGCATGGCCTCGGTCAGATCTGCGCCGGATGCGACCTCCGCTTCGAGCAGGTGCGCAGCCACCTCGGTGTCGGTGTCGGAGTCGAACTCGTGACCGGCCGCCTCCAGCTTCGTGCGGAGTGCGGCGAAGTTTTCGATGATGCCGTTGTGAACCAGGGCCACCCGCCCCTGGCGGCCGACGTGCGGGTGCGCGTTGCGATCGGTGGGCGCGCCGTGAGTCGCCCAGCGGGTGTGGCCGATGCCGGTCGTGGACTTAGGGGGCTCGACGCTGGCCAGGGCAGCGTCGAGGTTCGCCAGCTTGCCAGCCCGCTTCTCGGTGAAGAGTCCGGTGTCCGTCACCAGAGCCACGCCGGCTGAGTCGTAGCCCCGATACTCCAGGCGGCGCAACCCGTCCACGACCACGTCGATTGCGGCCTGCCCGCCGACGTACCCCACGATTCCGCACATGGGCCTCACCCTACCGACGAAAGGCCGCCACCTGAGCGAGCACGGCCAAACACATCCCGTCACAATGGCGCACATGCCGTCGGTCGAGCAGTCCCCGTATGTCGAGCTGGACCGGTCGGCCTGGGCAGCGCTGGCCCCGTCGATGCCGCTTCCCTTGACGGGTGCGGAGGTGGAACGGCTCCGCGGCCTCGGTGAGGAGTTAGACCTCAAGGAGGTGGCCGACGTCTACCTGCCCATCTCGCGCCTGCTCAGCCTCTATGTACGCCATGTGGGAGCGCTGCACCGAGACACCGTGTCGTTCCTGGGCGACTCCCAGCAGCGGACGCCCTTCGTCATCGGCATCGCCGGCTCGGTGGCTGTCGGCAAGTCCACGACGGCTCGCCTCTTGCGCGAGCTTCTCGCCCGCTGGCCCGAGCATCCAGCCGTCGCGCTGGTGACGACAGACGGGTTCCTCTACCCCAATGCGGAGCTCGAACGCCGTGGACTGCTGGACCGCAAAGGCTTCCCCGAGTCCTACGACCGGCGCGCCCTGCTCCGCTTCGTCATCGACATCAAGTCCGGGAAGGACCTGGTCTCGGCACCGGTCTACTCCCACCTCGAGTACGACGTCCTGCCCGATCAGCGACAAATCCTCAACCGGCCCGACATCGTGTTGCTCGAGGGGCTCAACGTCCTACAACCCGCTCGCCTGGCCGCCTCCGGGCAGGTGGCGCTGGCAGTGCGCGACTTCTTCGACTTCTCTGTGTACGTGGATGCGGCGACGAGTGACATCCGCAGGTGGTATGCCGAGCGTTTCCTGCGGCTGCGCGAGACCTCCTTCCGCGACCCCGCCTCGTACTTCCGGCGCTACGCCCACCTCAGCGAGTCCGAGGCTGTCGCTGAGGCTGATCTCATCTGGGATGCCATCAACGGGCCCAACCTCGACACCAACATCCGTCCGACACGCAGCCGCGCGACGTTGGTGCTGCGTAAAGACGCTGACCACTCCGTCCGCTACGTCCGCCTGCGCAAGCTCTGACTCTCAAGGCATCGCGAGAAAGGGCGAGCTGTAGTCCGGATCTGCGGATAATTGGCGCTCGGCCTGCTCCGGCGAGATCCGTTCTCGCTCGGCTGAAATCAGCATGCCCAGGAGGCGGACATCGCCGGCTGTGGCGATGCCGGTGACCTCCTCATGCCCGAGCACCCAAGAGACCGCTGCGGTGATCCGCCGCTGGTCGTCGTACGGCTCGTACCAGGTCGCGTACCGCTGCTGGTCGCTCACGTCTGGCCAGTTACGACGGGACACCGTCTTGATCGTCATCAGTCCGGCGTCTTGACGCTTCACCTCCGCTACCAGCGCCTGGTAGTCGGCGCGATACTGGTCGTTGCGCCATAGCACGGGGTTGAGCGGGGTCAGCACGGTCGCGAACGGGAAACGGCGCAAGGCCTCGCAGTGAGTGCCTGGTGCCTGATGCGTATGACCGGTGATGCCGACTGCGCCGACGAGGCCCTCTTCTTGCGCACGCACCGCTGCCTCCAGCGCACCGGCGGGACCGGTGACGAGGTTCAGCTCCTCGAGATCACCCACGGAGTGCAGTTGCAGCAGGTCGACCCGGTCAGTCTGCAACCGTTCGAGCGAGGCGTTGATCTGGGCCCAGGCGGCGTCACGGCTCCGCTCGCCGGTCTTGGTCGCCAAGAAGATCCGGTCACGGATGTCGGCCATCAACGGTCCGAGCCGCAACTCAGCCTCGCCGTAGCTCGCCGCGACGTCGAAGTGGTTGATGCCGCCATCGAGCGCTTCCTGCACCGACTGATCTGCCACATCCTGGGTGACCTCACTGAGAGCGGCCGCCCCGTAAATGAGAACCGAGCTGTGATGACCGAGGC
>JACCSH010000307.1 GCA_013813125.1 Nocardioidaceae bacterium
CTGTGGTGGTCGTGCTTGTGATCCTTTAGGTGACCAGTCAGGTCGGAGATGCGCTTGGTCAGCAGCGCGACCTGCACCTCGGGCGAACCGGTGTCGCCTTCGCTGGTGGCGTACTCATCGATGATGCTTTTTTTGGTCGCAGCGTCCAGTGACACGCGATCTCCCTTCGGGGTTTCTCGTTGCGCGGCGCGCCGGGGCCTGTTCACCCGGGCACTATCGATCCGCGGCCGTCATACGGCGTAGTCAGGCTACCAGCGCACCGGGGTTGGCTCCCAATCGTCGCTTTCTTGACGCAACGTTTCAGGCGAGCGGCGGGAGAGTCGAGTGCACCTACCGCCTTGTCGGGTCTCGGGCGTCGCCGGGGCTGGTCGGAGCGTCGCCGGGGCTGGTCGGAGCGTCGCCGGGTCCGGTCCGGCGTCGAGGCGCGTCACCGTCATCTCTCGAGCCAGACTGCCTCTCGGACTTTGGACCTCTCTGGTCTCCCCGCTCGGACCGCGGCTCGGGCTCTGGCTCCTGCTCCGACCCCGGCGCTTGTCGAGGGTCTGCTTCGACCGGTGGCCGAACTGCCGCGAGGAACGTTCTCAGTGACGCTGCAGGCAGTTCGGGCAGCGAAGGCACCTGGAGAAAGGGCGGCACCGGAACTGCTGGTGGGTTGTCGGACTCAAACGCGCCACTCAGGCTGCGCGCATGGTTCTGCTCTCTGGTCGGCAGCGGGAATACGTTCCTCAGCTCCGTTCCCGTGCCGTCCGACGGCCACGGGTAGGCGACAACACCACGGCGCCAACTGGACCGTGACTTGATCTCCAGGGGGTCGCCCTCTTCGTCGTACAACTGCACGCCGAGCAGAGGTTCGCCTGCACTGTCATACGCGAAGATGTTCCGGATAGGCTCGCCGTCGAGCGTCAATCCCTCACCGGCTCCGCTCACCGGCCTCGAGTAGGTGTACTGCGATGCCGTGGCAGCAGGTGGAAGGCTTTCGAGGACGACTGGCAGCGCCAGCAGGACCACCGCGTTCCCTGTCCGGACCAGGCGCTGTCGCCATGGAGGAGGCGCGGTTGCGGGCCACCATTGGCCACGGCCGATCTGGACGCTGACAACCGAGGTGGCCAACCAGAGAAGTCCCCCCCAGAGATAGCCGTGGAAGCTGATCATCCAGGGATGCGGCCACGATCCATACACGACGTCCAGCAACTGAAGCACGACCCAGGCCCTGAGCACCCACCACACCGGCCGGACAGCGTCGAGAAATGCCGCCATTGCCGCTCCCCGAGGCGATTGTCTCGTCGCCCGGACGCGAGTCACCGCGTTGTCCCACCTTCGTCGCAAGTCGGACCTGCCCGCCATTCCCCTCTTGGTTGCGGGTGCCAGTCCGGCGGCGGATCGCAGTTCAGTTGCGTAGTCGACAGGCGACCCGAGGATGCTGACCGGCGACGGGGTAACTCCACTCTCCTCGAGTCGCTCGGTCAGGTCCGCCTCAAGACCATCGATGAGATCCTCGCGGTCTTCTGGCGACAGGTCTGCGAGGTGAGCCTTCACCTGGTCGACGAACTCGGCGACGTCGAGTCGCCGTGTCATTGGGTGTGCGGCGTTCATGTGCGTGCTCCCTCGTTGGCCAGCAGGTTGGAGATCGTGATCGCGAAGTGGCCCCAGTCGTCGCGCTGGGTCTTCAACAGGGATTTTCCATGGTCGGTGATCCCGTAGTACTTGCGGTGCGGTCCAGCCTCCGACGGCACGACGTACGACGTCAGCGCGCCGGCCGTATACAGCCGCCGCAACGTGCCGTAGACCGAGGCGTCGGCGATGTCAGCCAGGCCCGCCTCCCGCAGTCGGCGTACGACGTCGTAGCCGTATCCGTCGTCGACTGAGACGGTAGCGAGGACCGCCATGTCGAGCACTCCCTTCAGCAGCTGACTGGTATCCACGGTGACCTCCAGGCTGTTTCGGGCCAGTCCCGATCGGTATTGTCTCATGGAGACTACTGCGGGAAGCACATTAGTGTCGAGCGAGACTCGCCGATGACAAGGTGGCTGACACGGCCGCCAACTAGCATCGCCTCGTGGATTCTCTTGCTCCATCGGGTTCCTCACCGAGCATGGAGATGCCGCCATGCCGGTCCGTGTGAGGTTCATGCTGGCAGAGCGGGGAACTGTGGCCGACCTCGAGCGCTTGGCGGGTCACGGCTTCTATTTCGACCTGAAGGTCGACGGCATTCGTGCCATGGTCGAGCTGAGCGGTGCTCGACATCCGGCACCTCGGGTGGCAATGCATTCTCGCAACGATCTCGACCTCACCCGTCGATTCCCTGAGCTGGTCGAGGCACTCGAGAGTCTCGACGAAAGAGCGCTTGTACTCGATGCGGAGATCGCCGTGCGTGCGTCGGACGGGATGCCGTCTTGGCCGTTGACTCAGCGCCGTACCGCTCAGTCGACACCCTCGGCGTCGCTCGTCAAGGAACTCCCGGCCTCCCTCTTCGTGTTCGACGTGTTGACACTCGGTCGCGACGACACGACAGGACTGACCTTCCAGCGCCGTCGGGATCTCCTCGAGCAGCTGGCTGACGAGTGGCCGAGTCCGCTCACTCTGACGCCATGCACCCGTGACGTGTCGGCCATCTGGGACTTCGTCGGCACCCACCACCTCGAGGGGGTGATCGCCAAAGCGCCGCTGAGCCGCTATAGGCCCGGGCGCTCGAGTGACTGGGTGAAAGTCAAGGCGGTGCAGTCGCTGACGTGCCTGGTGGGCGGCGTCCAGTGGGCGGGTGCGGAAGGACTTGGCGCACTGCGCTCGCTGCACCTCTACCTCGTCGGCGAGAGCGGGGAACTCGTGCCGGTGGGAAAGGC
>JACCSH010000313.1 GCA_013813125.1 Nocardioidaceae bacterium
ATGGGAGTACACGGCCAAGTAAAAGGTGGCTTGTCCATGCCTCGGGCCATGAGAATGGCCAGCCAGAGGGACATCAGCGGCTCCGTACTGGCCGCGGTGGCTGAGACGCCTACGCTCCCACACTCCATTTTGTGGGTCGGAAACGTCCGCGTGCATCCCGACGAGAAGCGAGGTCACGTCGTACGGCGAGATGCTGACCAGTGGCCGACCCACCTCGAGAGATTCGTTTCCGTGAACGCAAGCACGACGAAATCAGCGACATTCAGCCGCACACTCGTTCATGTGAACGAAAGTGAGCCTGTCACCGAGCAGGGAAGCAAGACCGGGGAGGGTCACGACCGGGAGACCAACAGCACCAGGGGGAACGCGGGTGGCGATGCGCAGGGAGAATGGCGAGAGCCGCGCCTAGAAGCGGCGGGACCGGGCCACGCGGTCGCGGAGAACAACCCCGAGACCGAGAGAACGTTCAGTACGTAGATGGATGTTGAGCAGTAGCCCGATCGCCATGAGCGAGGCGAACATTGAGGTGCCGCCATAGGACACCAACGGCAGCGGCACCCCCGTCACGGGCATGATGCCGAGACACATCCCGATGTTCTGGAAGGCCTGGAAACCAAGCCAGCACACCACGCCAGCACCGGCGAGACGCCCGAACATGTCGTCGGACCGACCCGCGATCTGCACGCCGCGCCACAGCAGTGCCAAGAACAACGCAATGATCGCACCTGCTCCGACGAGACCCAGTTCTTCGCCGGCCACGGTGAACACGAAGTCGGTGTGCTGCTCGGGCACGAAGCCGGCTTGGGTTTGTGAACCGTCGAACAGGCCCTGGCCAAAGACACCCCCGTTCCCGATCGCGATGCGCGCCTGAGTGGTGTTGTAGCCGGCCCCTTGCGGGTCCAAGGAGGGGTCCAGGAAAGCTTGGAACCGCAACAGCTGATAGCCCTGCAGCACGTCGAGGCGAATTGCAAGCGCCGCGAGCCCAACGGCACCACCGGCCAGACCCATCAGCCAAGTCTTTGGCGCACCCGCCACCGAGAGCAACCCGAACACTGTCACACCCAAGACCAGCATCGTGCCGAGATCGGGTTGCGCCATTATCAAGACAGCAGGTACGGCGGCCAGAACCAGGGCCGCCACGACTTCCCAGCTCCGCAGGGCACTTCGGGCTCGACGCGCCTCTGCCCGCTCTGCCAGGAAAAGGGCCATGGCGGCCACTACCCCGAGCTTGGCGAGCTCAGCCGGCTGGATCGACATGCCACCGATGAGGATCCAGGAGCGCGACCCGTTGATGACCGCACCGAGCGGTGACAGCACCATGGCGAGACCGGCTACACCGCTCAGGTAGACGACCGGCGTCCAGATCCGAACCCAGCGATGGTCGGTCGCCGCGATGGCAACCGCAAGAGCCAGGCCGATGGCGATGTTCATCACGTGCTTGGTGACGAAGGCCGTGCGGTCGCCACCTGTGAGGACTTCGTTCGCTGCCGTGGCTGACCAGACGAGCAAGCTGCCGATAGTCAGTAGGGAAAGCCCGCAGAGAACGACCATCCAGTCGACCCGCCGCCACGTCGCTCGGTCATCGGTGGCATGGACTCGCCGCGCGGTGCGGCTTGTGGCCACCGTCGCTGTCATCACCATGGTCAGCGCTCGGCCGGCTTGAGAACAGGTGGTGAGATGGAGCCGTTGCGATGGAATACGGGAATCCCGCGGGGTGGCTGCGCTCCCGGTTGAAGGGCGTCGTCCAGCCGGACGTTTTCGCCATCGACTCCGTAGAGCGCCTCCCAGATCTTGCGCACCGAGTCACCGGACGTGCCAGAGCCCGTCCCGCCCTGGGAGATCTGCATGATGACGACGTACTGCTCGTCATAGCTGGCCACCCACGATGTCGTCTGCTTGCCGAAGACCTCCGCCGTCCCGGTCTTCGAGCGAATCTTCACCTCGTCGAGCGGGAATCCGACCATCTTCCAAGCCATCGTCCCGACTTTGGCTGTGCCGAGTAGGGCCTGGTCGAGGTAGCGCAGGATGCGCGGCGAGACAGGGAGGTGGCCAGCTGCCTCCGGCTCGATTCGGCGTACGACTTTGCCGTCGGAATCCACGATGGCCTTGCCCACTCGCGGTTCCCACAAGGTGCCGCCGTTCGACAGCGCCCCGTAGGCAACCGCCAGTTGCAGCGGTGTGAGCACGGTGTCGCCTTGCCCGATCGCGAAGTTGACCGCGTCGCCCGCGCGATAGCGCCAGCCGTCGATGCAGAACTCACGCGCGAAGACGTGGAGGAAGTCCTTGCCGTTCTCTTCGCCGAGCTCGCAGTAGTAGTCCTTGTTTGCCTTCCAGTACGACAGCTTCCAGGGGCGGTCGGCGATGCGGCCCTGAACCTCGCCAGAGAGGTCGACACCGGTCTTCGACCCGAACCCGAACGCTTTGGCCCCCTCGACCAGAAGGTCCTGCACAGAGGTGTCGCCTGAGTCGCCGCCCGATCGCTGCCACTCGGCGTAGGCGATCCGGTAGAAGAAGGTGTCACACGACAGCTGTAACGCCTCAGCGAATGTCAACGGACCGTAGGCAGCTGACTCGTAGTTCTTGAACACCCGGCTGCCAACCGTGAGAGACGACGAGCAGTCGAGCCGGTCGGTGACGTCGTAGCCGGCGGAGAGTGCCGAAGCTGCCGTCACGGGCTTGAAAGTGGAGCCCGGCGCAAACAGCCCCTGTGTGGCCCGGCTCAGCAGCGGAGTTCCGGCACGCTCGCTGTAGAGGCGCTCGAGGTCCCCGTCGGTGATCCCACCCACCCAGACGTTCGGGTCGTACGTCGGATAGCTGGCCATCGCGACGAGACGCCCCGTCCGCGCGTCCATCACCACGACGGAGCCGGAGTCGGCCTCGTACTTACGCCCGGTCACCTCGTCGAAGGTTGCGCGCGCGACTCTTATCGAACGCTCGAGCTCGCGTTCGGCAAGGGCTTGAACCTTGGCGTCGATGCTCGTGACAAGCGTCTGTCCGGGCTCCGGCAGAGCCTCGCCACCTTCGCCGATCACCCGGCCCATTGAGTCGACGGCCACCTCGCGCACGCCGGCCGCACCGCTCAGGTAACGGTTATAGCTACTCTCGATACCGGCGCGGCCAACCAGGGACAGCGGGCTCACCGACCTGCCGTGCTCGTCGGCCGCAACGAGCTCATTTTGGGTGATCGGGGAGTTATAGCCGAGGATGTGGGCGGCGTTGACGCCGAAGGGGGCAGGATAGGCCCGCACCTTGCGTGCCTCGGCGACAACGCCAGGATAGTCCTCGGCCTGTTCGAGGATGGTGGCTGCAAGCACCTCGCTGACGTCCTCGGCTACCGGGACCGGCGCGTAGGGCGAGCCGTTCCAGCACAGCGGTGCCTTGCGCGCGCCCCGCTCCCCGCAGGTCTTCATACGCCGTTCGAGCTCGTTGCGCGACAAGCCCAACCGCTCTGCCAGCCGCCTGAGCACCGCAGCTCGGCTCGGTTGGTCAAGGCGCTCGAGCACGTCCCGGTCGACGGTCACCACCCACGAGGTGCGGTTCGCCACGAGCGGCCGGCCTTGGGAGTCCACGATGAGGCCGCGAGGAGCGGCCAGCTCGACCTCGCGTACAGCGTTCTCCTGGGCCGCCGCCTGGTAGGAGTCACCGCTGACAACCTGGAGATACCAGAGGCGAGCCAGAAGGGTCATGAACAGCGACAGCACCATCACCTGTACGACGATGAGGCGCAGGCGTGACCTGGACTTCAACACGGCCGGCTCACCACCGGTCGGCAGGCTCGAGCCGTCGGAACAGCATCACAACAAGGGGGATGACGAGAGGCGTCACCATGACGTCGTACAGCATGGCTCGAGGGACAACCTGGAGCGCCGACGCCACACTGACGCCGGGATCCGATAGCACCAGACCAGTGAGGGCAAACACCGAGGTGCCGATGAACGCTCCCGCAGCGACCATGAACACGGTGCCGAGGGCCGTCGACTCGGCATCGCCGCGGGCCAGGCCGATGAGATACCCGACGACCACCAGCGAGAGCGCCCAGCGCCCGGCGACGTGGTCGGCCGGTGGCGCCAAGTCGAGCACCATCCCCGCAGCGAAACCCACACCGGCGGCATAGTCGGGTCCTCTGACCAACGCTGCGGCGATTACCACCAGCATGGCGAGATCGGGAACGACGCCGCTGAGCGAGAAGTGGCTGAAAATGCTGACCTGCAGCGTCACCGTGACCACGATCAGGACCGCCACGACACCTGCGCGCAACGCCCTGCTCATCTTCTGCTCCTCGCCGATTTATCCGCCTTGAGCGCAGGGACCAGTGGTGATGAGACGACGAACGTCACCGAGGTCCTCCAGCTGTGTCGCGCGTCGTCATGTCGGCCGAGTCGGTGACCACCGCGACGACGTCGAGCGCCGAGAAATCGACGTAGGGCCTGATATCAGCCGTCTGAGTCAGCTCCGAAGGTGATGAGTGCACGCTTTCCACCTGGCCGATGGGGACGCCCGCAACGTAGGGCGCGCCTCCGCGCGACCCCCAGGTGACCACCACGTCGCCCTCGCGGGGAGAAACGGTGTGGTCGACCAAGCTGAGCTCGAGTCGCGCGGAGTCACTGACGTCGCCGTCCCCCGCCACGAAGCCGAGCTCCATGGACTCCCCCAGCCGCCCACCGACGGTGGATCCCGAGTCGATGATCAGCAACACCGTCGAGGTTTCGGCGGTGGCCTCGACCACTCTGCCAACCAGCCCGTCCGCGTTGACCACCGTCAGGTCCGGCCGAACGCCGTCGCGGGTGCCGGCATCGATGGTGACGGTCTGCGAGAACGACTGGGCGGCTCCGAGTCCGACCACCTCTGCACGCACCAGGTCGAAATCCTTGGCTCCTGCCAACCGGCGGACGCCAACCAGGTCCTCTGCACGCTGCTGGTTGAGCCCGGACACCCTCAGTTGCTGGATGAGCTGATCGTTCTTGGCCTCGAGGACCTCGTTGCGGTCTCGGAGTTCACCGAGGTCCTCGAAATGCTGCGGTATGTCAGTCAGGGGTCGCAGCGCCATGGTCGCCCCATCCTGTGCCGGACCGAGTACTGATGCGACGGCACTTCGCACCAGGTCGAGGGGTGAGCTGCCCTCGCCGCGGCGGGCATCGAGGGTTAGCACCGTCAATGCGGCGAGCACCAGCAGTCCGACTCCAGCCCGGGAGCGACGCGGACCCGGCGTCATGGCGACGAGCCTCGCGCTGGACAGGTGGTCAACGCCGTGGCTCCGACACGAGGACCTGGTGCAGCGCCTCGAACTCCTCCACGCACTTCCCGGCACCGATGGCGACTGAGTCAAGTGGCGTGTCGGCGACGTGGACCGGCATGCCGGTCTCATGTCGCAGCCTCTCGTCGAGTCCGCGGAGCAGCGCTCCTCCACCGGTGAGAACGACGCCACGGTCCATGATGTCGCCGGCAAGCTCAGGGGGAGTCTTGTCCAAGGTGGTGCGAACCGAGTCGATGATGGCGTGCAGCGGCTCCTCGAGCGCTTGACGTACCTCGGCGGACGAGACGACCACGTTGCGAGGCAGACCGCTGATCATGTCGCGTCCGCGGATCTCGGCCTCGGGCTCCTCGGGCAGCGGAAAGGCAGATCCTAGGGTCATCTTCATCTCTTCGGCGGTGCGCTCCCCCAACATCAGGGAGTACTCCTTCTTCATCCAGGCGATGACCGCCGAGTCGAGGTCGTCCCCGGCGGTCCTGATCGACTGGCTGGTCACGATGCCGCCCAGGCTGATCACAGCGACTTCGGTGGTGCCACCGCCGATGTCGACAACCATGTTTCCGGTGGCCTCGTGAACAGGCAGACCTGCACCGATGGCCGCGGCCATAGGCTCTTCGATGATGTAGACGCGGCGGGCGCCAGCTTGGTACCCCGCCTCCTTGACCGCTCGCTGCTCGACTGCGGTGATCCCCGATGGCACACAGATGACCAGTCGGGGCTTGGCGAAGTAGCGGCGTCGGTGCACGCGTTTGATGAAGAACCGGAGCATCTGCTCGGTCGCCTCGAAGTCAGCGATGACGCCATCTCGCAACGGTCGGATCGCTGTGATGTTGTCCGGCGTACGGCCGATCATGCGTTTGGCCTCTGCGCCCACAGCAAGGATTTCTCGGGTCTGCGCATTCATCGCGACAACAGACGGCTCGTTGAGCATGACCCCACGACCACGCACATAGACCAAGGTGTTAGCGGTACCAAGGTCAACCGCCATGTCGCGGCCGATGAGGCTGTGAGCCATCTTTCGAAGCGCCCCTCTTCCGCCTAGATCCATGCTTGTCTCGCCACCGGGGGAGGCGGTGAGTTCAGGCTAGGGGAGCCGGGCGCGCGGATTCGGCCGACACTTCGACGTCGTTCGTCTTATCTGGCTGAGGAGCAAGGATGAGTCGGAAGGGCGGCGCCGACGAGCGGAGATGCCGCCCTCAAACCGGCTCAGGTGAACCCGTCCGAAGGCGCGTGAGCGGCGGCAACCGGCGGTAATCGCCAGCGCTCAGTCGCCCTGTTCAACCCGCGAGCTCTCATCCCGCGAGATCAGGAAACCACAAGGCGATCTCGTGAGCGGCGGACTCCACTGAGTCAGAGCCATGCACGAGGTTCTCGCGGTTGGAGAGGCTGAGATCTCCGCGGAGCGTGCCTGGCGCTGCCTTGCGACCGTCGGTGGCGCCATTGATCGTTCGTACGACATCAATCGCCTCTTCGCCCTCGAGCACAGCGGCGATGAGCGGGCCGCTGGTTACAAACTCTCGTAGCGGTGGATAGAAGTCACGCTCGACGTGGGCGGCATAGTGCTGGTCGGCCAGCTCAGGTTCGATCCACCTTTGCTCCAAGGCGACAATGGCAAGCCCCTTGGCCTCGAATCGGCTGATGACGTCGCCGACGACTCCCCGACGTACCGCGTCGGGCTTGAGTAGCAGCAGTGTGCGCTGAATCATGCGGGAAGCCTAGGGTAGGTGTCGTCAGGCCGGAGGATGGGAGTGATTCTCCACGGCCGCCGACTGGCGTTCGATCCCTTTCCCGAGC
>JACCSH010000012.1 GCA_013813125.1 Nocardioidaceae bacterium
TCAGGCGGTTCAGCCACCGAGGCAGCGCTGATGGTGTTCTCGACGAACTGCAGGCGATCCGAGGCGCCTAGCTGGGCGGCGATGTCGGTGTTGTGCCTGCGTGCCTGGGCCTTGGCATCGACGCCCGTGGCGGTGACCGGAATACCTTTGACGACGCTGAGATAGCGAAAGGCGGCGAACGTGAGGTAGGCGTTCCCACAGCCCAGATCAACCATGTGCACCGGCTCGGTCAGCCGGTCGGTGACCGGGGCGAGAGCCGCGAGGAAGTCCTGAACCTGTTTGAACTTGGCGAGCCGAGACGGCTTGATCCGGCCATCCTCGGCCGTGATGCCGAGCAGTCTGAAGATTTCGTCTGTCTCGTCGAGCTTGCGCTGCTTGGCCTTGTCATGGCGGCGGTCATGGCGGCGGTCAGGCTCAGTCGGGTCAGTGGCAGCGCGGCGGTGAAGCAGAGGCCGACCGCGCTTGGTGATGCGAAGCTGCAAGACCTCTGCGGAGGTCTCCACATGCCAATTCGCGAAAGGCTCAAGCATCAGCTCGTCGACGGCTCTCTGCGCCGCCTGCCCGAGTGCCACATTGCGGGTGTGCGACTGGGTGTCGTCGTACGACGTCAGCTGCAGCCGACTGCCCGCCTTGAGGTCGACGTAGCGCACCTCCACTCGACGAAACGGCACGTCAGCGTTGCGTTGCCGCCCCGACGCAACGGCACGAACCAGCCGGCCGTCGTCAAGCAGTGACTCGCGGATGACGGCCCAGGCATCGTCAGACTGCTTTTCGGCCATGACTCACCGAACCGCCGCGACAATCACGATGACCAACAGCATCACCAGTGCACCTGATATGACCAGGTGCCGGTGCCGTGGCTGCATGAGAAGGGAGGCTACCTGCAGGGAGCGAGCCGAGAGCCAGACGGCTCCTCCCAACTCCGAGGGCCGCCGTCTCAGCGTGACAATGGCCTCCACCGGGTGCTTAGTCTGGAGGTTGTCGGCGATTCGTCATACCGACACTCTGCCCCGAGGCTCCGACAGTTCCGGGGAGGTCGCCGGAGACGGATGCAGCGAGATGTCGCGCCACCTGATCTGTTGCGCCCGCATCAGCCACGCGGTGGCGAGCACGACCGCAAGCAGTGTTGCCAGGCCGCCCCCGATCAATGTCCACCGCGCTCCGAAGGTCTCGCCTACCCAGCCGATGACTGGCGCACCCACGGGGGTTCCGCCCATGAAGACCATCATGTACAGGGCCATGATGCGCCCCCGGATTTCGGCGTCGACCGTGAGCTGGACGACTGTCTGCAAGGAGTTGAGCAACGTGAGAGCGCTGATTCCGACGATCGGCAGCCATGCGGCGAAGAGCCAGTACGTCGGCATCAGGCCAGCGACGATCTCTGCGAGTGCGAACGCGACAGCAGCGAGCACCAAGACCAGCTTTCTTGGATGGCCTCGCCGAGCCGCTAGCAGCGCGCCGGCCAGTGACCCGACCGCCATCACCGAACCGAGCAGGCCGAACTCACCAGCCCCCTTGTGGAACTCGCTGGTGGCCATCAGCGCAGTCGTCATCTGAAAGTTGAGCCCGAAGGTGCCCGCGGCGAATGCGACCACGAAGACGAAGATCAGGTCAGGGCGGGACGTGACATAGCGCACTCCCTCCCTCAGTGCCCCTTTTGCTCGTGGCACGGGTGGGGAAGGCGACAGCTCAGAGGTCCGCATGGCCCGCAAGGAACCGATCACCGCCACATAACTGACCGCATTGAGCAAGATCACCCAGCCTGTGGCCCCCACCCCTGAGCCGAGCGCTGCGATCAGGAGCCCGGCGACACCGGGACCGATAACCCGTCCCAGGTTGAAGGATGCGGAGTTGAGACCCACGGCGTTCGGGAGGTTGTCATGGCCCACCATCTCGACGACGAAGGACTGCCTCGCCGGGGCGTCGAACGCCGTACCGATGCCGAACAACAAGGCCAGGACATAGACATGCCAGACCTCCACAAGGCCGGTCACCGCCAGCAACCCCAACAGGCCAGCACTCAGGGCGAGGGAGGCCTGGGTCACCGCAAGCATGAGGCGCTTGGAGTAGCGGTCGGCGATCAACCCGGCGAACGGGGTCACCAACAGGAAGGGCAGGAACTGCAACCCGGTGGTGATGCCGAGCGCGCTGCCTGATGAGGTCAGCTCAAGGACCAGCCAATCCTGAGCCACCCGCTGCATCCAGGTTCCGGTGTTGCTGACCACTCCGCCGAGGGAGTACAGGCGAAAGTTCCTGACAGACAGTGCTTGGAAGGTAGGGCTCACGCCTGCGAGAGCCGTTCGAGAAGGGGGGCGGCGTCGCGCAGAATGCGACGCTCTGCCAGGGAAAGCTCGCTGAGCTGCTTGTTGAGCCACGCCTCCTTGCGGCGGCGTGACTCAAGGACTACCGCTCGAGCCTCGTCAGTCAGCGAAACAACCACCACCCGCTTGTCACCAGGATGCGGACGACGCTGCAGGAGTCCCTTGTCGACCAGACAGTTCACGATGCGCGTCATCGAAGGTGGCTGCACCTTCTCAGCGCCGGCCAGTTCACCGATCGTCAACGCGCCACAACGAGCGAGCGTGCCGAGCACGGCCAGCTGGTTAGGAGTCAGATCGTCTTCGGCGTCCCGCTCGTTGCGAAGGCGTCGAGCGAGGCGCATGACTGAGACTCGCAGGGTGCTCGCCAAGCCGGCGTCAGTTCGGGCGATTTCGGCAGTATTAGGTGTCACATCC
>JACCSH010000018.1 GCA_013813125.1 Nocardioidaceae bacterium
TCGTCGTCGGGGGAGGTGTCTCGAAACATGCCGAGCGGTTCCTACCGCTTCTGCATTTGCGCGCGCCGATAGTGGCTGCCCAGCTCGGCAATGCCGCCGGCATCGTCGGGGCAGCCTGGCTCGCCGCCAACGGCTAGTCGATCCTGCGCGACAAGGGGGGCACAGGTGTGCGGAGTTGCCCTCGCGACCTACGATGCCAAATCTTCTGCGGCCAAACGACCGCAATCGTCCCAGCCGACGTGGTCACGGCCTGACGATCAGTCGTCGTACGGGATAATCACGACGTGACGCAGATCGCGAACGTCCTCGCCACCCGCTACGCGTCAGCGGAGATGCGCGAGCTGTGGTCACCGGCGGCCAAGGTTGTTGCCGAACGGCGATTGTGGATGGCCGTGATGAAGGCGCAGCGCCAACTCGGCATCGCCATACCCGAAGAGGCGATCACGGCATACGAGCGAGTGGTCGACCAGGTGGATCTGGACTCGATTGCCATCCGCGAGCGCCGCACTCGACACGACGTGAAAGCCCGCATCGAGGAGTTCTGCGAACTCGCGGGTCACGAGCACATCCACCTGGGCATGACCAGCCGTGATGTCACAGAGAACGTCGAGCAGTTGCAGGTTCTGCGGTCTCTGCAGCACGTTCGTGACCGCTTGGTCGCCTCCATCGCCAGGCTGGGCGAGCTCGCCGCACAGCACCGCACGCTCGTGATCACGGGGCGCTCTCACAATGTCGCCGCGCAGGCAACGACTCTCGGCAAGAGGTTCGCCACGATCGCCGACGAGATGCTGGTGGTCCTGCAGCGAATGGAGGAGCTGATCGCTCGCTATCCGCTGCGGGGCATCAAGGGACCGGTCGGCACCTCTCAGGACCAGCTCGACCTGCTCGGCAACGACCCAGCCAAGCTGGCCGAGCTGGAAGCAACCGTCGCCGAGCACCTTGGCTTCAGTCACGTCTTTACCAGCGTCGGCCAGATCTACCCCCGCTCGCTCGACCTCGACGTGGTGTCCGCTCTCGTCCAGGCCGTGGCCGGGCCGAGCAACCTGGCCACCACCATTCGGCTGATGGCCGGTGCCGAGCTTGTCACCGAGGGATTCCAGCCCGGCCAGGTTGGCTCCAGCGCTATGCCTCACAAGATGAACGCCCGGTCATGTGAACGGATCAACGGCCTGGCGGTGGTCACCCGAGGCTACCTGTCCATGGTCGGCGAGCTCGCCGGTGATCAGTGGAACGAAGGCGATGTCTCCTGCAGTGTGGTGCGCCGCGTCGCCCTGCCGGATGCGTTCTTTGCCGTCGACGGGTTGTTCGAGACCTTCTTGACAGTGCTGGACGAGTTCGGTGCCTTCCCTGCCGTCGTGCAGCGCGAGCTGGATCGGTATCTACCCTTCCTGGCCACCACGAAGGTGCTGATGGCCGCGGTGAGCAATGGAGTCGGACGCGAAGTGGCGCACGAGGCGATCAAGGAACACGCGGTGGCGGTCGCGCTGGACATGCGCGAAGGAGGCGCGGAAGCCAGTGATCTCTTGCAGCGGCTCGGCAGTGATGAACGACTGGGTCTGTCGGCGGTTGACCTGGCTGCCCTGGTGGATGAGCCGCTGACGTTCACGGGGGCGGCAGTGCACCAGGTCGATGCCGTCGTACGGCGGATCGAGGCGCTGGCCAAACAACACCCCGAAGCCGCCGCCTACCGCCCCGGCGCCATCTTGTAGCCCAAGCGGGCTGGGCCAACCCTTCTCGGGTGGAGCGCAGGCTGCTGCGGAGGCTGCGGGCTGCGTTCTTAGCCTGCAACGCCTAGCCTGGTGGAGTGACCAACACCGCGACGACCAAAGAGACGACAGCCACTCCCGCTCAGGTGTGGGCCGTGCTCAGCGATGGCTACCGTTACAACGAATGGGTGCAGGGCACCAAGGAGATCCGCGACGTGGACAGCGGGTGGCCGAGCAAAGGCGCTGCTATCCATTACACCGTCGGGGTCGGCCCTATCACCTACCAGAACGAGACGGTCAGCCGCGACTGTCTGACGGAGCGGTCACTCGAACTCGAGGTGCATGCAACCCCCTTCGGCACTGTGCGAGTTGGTATCAAGGTGGAGCCGTCTGGTTCGGGCAGCCGGGTGACGCTCGACGAGCATCCTTATCGCGGCCCGATGCGCGTGCTCCACAACCCCTTGACGCGACTCGGCTTTCTGGCGCGGACCTCGACCATGATCGACGACCTCATTCGGCTCGCCGAGGCCGAACCCTCGCCGGCCAGCTGAGCGTTCGAGCGAACGCGCCTTCAGGAGATCGAGACGACGTCATTCGCTACGACGCGCACGCGAGATTCTGACCGCGGGTGCCACGTACCCTGCGGTGGTGACGTATCGGCCGTCGCTGCGTTGTGGAGGGTAGCGAGATCGCGCAGCTGACCTGGATGGCCGGCCAGTCCGCATCGGAGCTTCGGTCCGCGTTGCGTCGAGTGCTGCCGGGACTGGACGCTGAGCCGATCGTCGTACATCGCTCGGAGGGGCGGGCCGACCCTCGCTGGCATTCGGCAACTGCGGTGATTGACGACGCCTTCGTGGCTAAGTTCGCCTGGTCCCGAGTCGCGGCTGTGCGAATCCACCGGGAAGGCGAGATCCTCGTGGCGCTTCGTTCGGCTGCCCCTCACCTTCGACTGCCGGAGGTGGTTGCGACCAGCAGCGACCCAACACTGCTTGTCACCCGGCTCGTGTCTGGTGCCCCGCTGAGATCGAGTGAAATTGCCGCGCTGGACAACGCGGGGCTGGATCGGGCGGCCGCGGAAATCGGAGGCTTTCTCGCCGAACTTCACGACCCTGCTGTGCTTGCGCAGGTTCGACGAGTCGCTCCGATGGCGGTTCCTGAACCGCAGGCCGACACGGAGGTGCTCCGCCAGCGCTTCGGTAACTGGGTGAGTGACCAGCAACGCGAAACCGTGCTCTGCTGGTGCGACTGGACGGATACCGTCCTCGGGCGCCCTAGCCCTCCACACGTGCTCGTTCACGGCGATCTGCATGGATACAACCAGGTATGGGACATGACAGTTCCCGCGCTGCGAGCGGTCGTGGACTTCGACATCAGCGGCCCGACCGATGCCGAGTTCGATTTCCGGTACCTGCCTAGTCAGTCGTCTCGGCCTGACTTCTGTCGCGCCATCGTCCGCCACTACCAGCGCAAGTCGGGGCGCGTTATCGACCTGGAGCGAGTCATGGCCTGGCACATGCGCACCGTGCTCGGTGATGCCCTTTGGCGTAGCGAAGCGGCTGTGGAACTGCCCGATGGTGGGACCCCTTCCAGTTGGGTCGAAGGCCTCGCACAAAGAATGATCGATGCTGGAGTCAACCCACAGGTTCCGTAGCGTGGCCGCGTCAAGGCGCACCCTCGGTCGGGAGCCCCCATCCCGCAGGGCCGCGCGGCACGTGACTCCGCAGGCCGCGGCCATTCCACGTCTCGTCCGCAATCGCCTGCCGCTTGTCGTGTCCCCTCTGAGCGGTCTACGCTGCACCAGCGTCCGCGCTGCTAGAGCGCTAGGAGTGCCGTGAACCCCTTCTTGTTGGCCTTTCTCTGGGTCATCACCGCGCTTGCCTTTGCTGCTGTTGCCCGCCGTGTTCTGGATGTGCCCCTGGGAGCGGTGCGCACGGTGCTGGCTGCGTTCGTTGCCGTTGGAGTCGGACTGTCGGTCTCCGCCGCACTGGAGGGCGAGATCTTCGGTGTAGTGGCGATCAGCCTGCAGATCGGAACCTCGCTGGTCGTCGCGTTGACCCTCCTGGTCGTGGCCGAGATTTTGGTCCCGACCGGTAGTTGGCCAAGCCCGGTGGAGTGGCCGCATTCCCTGCGTGCCCGAGTGGGGCGGTCGCGCCGTTACGCGCAGATCCTGTCTATCGCCCTCCGCCACGGCCTCGGCCCCTACCTGCGCGGCGGGGCCCGGGCCATGGAAGACGAGCCGCAACGCCGTCTTCGGCTCGCCAGGTCGCTGCGCCAAGCGATGGAGGATGGCGGCGTCACGTTCGTCAAGCTCGGACAGTTGGCCTCGACCCGGGCTGACCTGCTGTCGACGGAGTTCATCGTCGAGTTGTCGGCTCTTCAGGACCGGGTGCCACCGGCTCCTTGGGAGGAGGTTCGGGCACAGATCGACCAGGAGCTGGGAGCGCCGTACACCGAGGTATTCGCTTCCTTCGACCCGCAGCCAGTGGCCGCAGCGTCTATCGCGCAGGTACACCGGGCCCGGCTGCGCAACGGTGCCGACGTGGCGGTGAAGGTGCAGCGACCAGGTATCGGCTCGATCGTCGAACGTGACCTCGACATTGTGGGGCGGCTGGCTGAGACAGCTGAGTCGCGGACTCGGTGGGGTCGCGCGGTAGGAATCGTCGAGCTGGCATCGGGCTTCGCGACCGCGCTGAGGGAGGAGTTGGACTTCCGGGTGGAGGCCCGCAACGTCGCAGCGGTCAGGGCCGGCTCGGCGAGCAGGGGACGCGACGGCGTCGTGGTACTCCCTGCCCTATACACCGACTTGTGCACCGAACGCGTGTTGGTCATGGAGTGGTTGGAAGGGACGCCTGTAGGCGCCCGCACGTCGGTCCCCGAGGATCGGGGCCAGGACCGGTACGCGACCGCCCGAGGGCTGCTCGAATGCCTGCTGCGACAGGTTGTCCTGGATGGCGTGTTCCACGCCGATCCGCACCCGGGCAACGTGCTGCTTTTGACCGACGGTCGCCTGGGTCTGTTGGACTTCGGGTCTGTCGGCCGACTCGGCGCCTCGACCCGGATGGCTGTGCAACAGCTACTCGTCGCGGTGGATAGGGGCGACTCAGCCGCAGCTCGGGATGCGTTCTTGGAGCTAGTCACCCGTTCCGACGACCTCGACGAGCTGCGGCTGGAACGTGCCCTCGGTCTGTT
>JACCSH010000027.1 GCA_013813125.1 Nocardioidaceae bacterium
CATGGGCCGCCCGGACCGGGCATGCCCATCGTCCAGTAGTTATCCTTCGGTCCGAGCTTCACGATCCGCTCGGTGGGCAGGCCGGTGACCTTCATCCACAGCGACAGCGCCTCGTCGTCGCCCTGCAACACCGACGGCCACAGGCGGCTCTCTTCAAGGCCGCAGCCGCCGTCCGACTGCGGCTTGGTGACGAGGTCCCACGCGAACTCGATCGCGCGTTCCTTGAAGTAGTCGCCGAAGGAGAAGTTGCCGCACATCTCGAAGAATGTGCCGTGCCGGGTGGTCTTGCCGACGTCCTCGATGTCGGGGGTCCGGACGCACTTCTGCACGCTCACGGCCCGGTTGTACGGCGGCTTTTCCTGTCCGAGGAAGTACGGCTTGAACGGGACCATCCCTGCATTGACGAACAGCAGGTTCGGATCGTCGAGCAACAGCGAAGCGCTCGGGACGACGGTATGGTCGCGCGCGGCGAAGTGAGCCAGAAACCTGCGCCTGATCTCAGCGGTGTCCATCTTCGCTGCCTTCTGGTGAGGGGAGGGCGGTGCCGCTCGCGGCGGGATGTGCGCTCTCATGCTGTCGTGGCGGCGATGGCAACAGCCGCCGTGGGGTGGAACCTTCCACACTGCGAAGTTGCCTCCGCTGAGCGTGTAGCTCGGCTCGCAACTCAGCCTCCCGCTCTCGCATTCCGGCGCTGACCTCGTCAGCAAAGACCCGGGCGCCGGCAGCCAGTGCCGCAGCCCTAGCGGCGATGCCGTCAGGGGTGAACTGTTGAGCTGCACGTTTGGCCTTGACCAGCGTGTAGACCCCTGATGCAGCGCCTCCCACGAACCACAGTGCCCTGCTCATGGGAGAGGCCCGCTATCTGGAAGGCGGCTCGCGCGTTGTCGTCGCCGCAGCTTGCGTTGGCGCCGCAGCTCCCGGCGGAACGCCGCTGAGACGCGCATCCGATGCTCTTCATCGAGAGCACGCCTCAGCCCAGAGGTGAAGGCCGCCGCCTTGATCAAGGGCTCGGCCAGGGTGACCGAAGCCACCGAAGCGGCCGTCACATCCCCGTCGCGAGGTTCGGTGATGACCGGCAGGGCTGACACTGGCTGAACTCGCGATCGAACGTCACGCCTCACCTGTGCGGGCGCAAACGGGTCACTCGGGCGTCCTTCGCGCGTCGACGAACGAGAACCGTCTCGCTGCAAAATTGGAAATGGCTCCGCTGAGGGTCCAGCGGGAGATGGCTTGGATGACGACACCGCGACCTGCCTGGACAAGACCTTGAGTCTGCGCCAGAGCACGAGAACAGCGAGAGCCAGAACGACTAAGGCGATGCCGAGCAGCCAGAACAGTGCCGTGTAGTTGCTCATCACTGCACGCCTTCCTCGCGGCCCGGACCAGCCGCCACCTTACAGTGAGGTGGCGGCTCGCAGCCCGCTCGCGCCGACCTAGTCGCCGGACAGGATGGCCCTGATGCGCTGCAGCCTTTGGGCATAGTCAGCCTCGGCGCCGCGGGTGGTGGGGCGGTAGTAGGAACGATCGAGGAGCACCTCAGGAGCGTGGCGCTGCGGCGCGATCCCTCTTGGGTCGTCGTGGGCATGCGAGTAGGCGCTGCCGTGACCGAGGCTCTTGGCTCCTCCGTAGTGTGAGTCGCGCAGGTGAGGTGGCACCGCGCCGATGTGCCCGGATCTGACGTCGGCCAGGGCGGCATCGACCGCCTGGTACACCGCATCGGACTTGGGCGCCAGCGACAGTGCGATGACGGCCTGCGCGAGGCTGAGGCGTGCTTCCGGCATGCCGACGAGCTGCACCGCTTGGGCGGCGGCGACAGCAGTGTGCAGCGCTGTCGGGTCGGCGAGCCCGACGTCCTCGCTGGCCAAGATGACGAGCCGCCGGGCAATGAAACGCGGATCCTCTCCGGCGGCGACCATCCGGGCCAGATAGTGCAGCGCCGCGTCGACGTCGCTGCCCCGAACGGACTTGATGAAGGCGCTGATCACGTCGTAGTGCTGGTCGCCTTGCCGGTCGTAGCGCACGGCGGCTCGGTCGGCCACCTTCTCGAGCAGGTCGAGCGTCACCGTGGTCTCGTCCTGAGCCGTGGTCGCGCCCGCGGCCGCCTCGAGATAGGTGAGGGCTCGTCGGGCGTCGCCTCCTGCCAGCCGTACGAGCTGGTCGAGGGCTGAGTCGTCGATAGCGAGTGCACCGCCGAGCCCTCGATCGGAAGTCAGCGCACGCAGGACGACTGTGCGGATCGCGTCGTCGTCGAGTGGCTCGAGGGTCAAGAGCATGGACCTCGACAGCAGCGGCGATATCACCGAGAAGAAAGGGTTCTCGGTAGTGGCCGCGATCAGGGTGACCCAGCGGTTCTCGACCCCGGGCAGCAGCACATCTTGCTGTGCCTTGCTGAAACGGTGAACCTCGTCGATGAAGAGAACGGTTTCAGCGCCCGATCGGGCGAGCAGGCTCCTTGCTTCGTCGATGACCTCCCGCACCTCTTTCACGCCGGCCGACACCGCCGACACCTCGACGAAGCGCCGGTTCGAGCGCTCGGACACGATCTTGGCGATGCTGGTCTTACCCGTCCCGGGCGGTCCCCACAGCACAACAGCCATCGGCGAGTCCGCCTCGACCAGCTGGCGCAGAGGTGAGCCGTCGCCGAGCAGATGCGGCTGCCCGACTAGCTCATCGAGAACACGGGGCCGCATCCGCACGGCCAGCGGCGCCGTGGAGTGCTGCGGACCGGAAAGGCTCCCTACCCGCGGCGACGCAGGTGCGCCGACCTCGAACAAGGCGCCCTCAGCGGCCGCATCCGCATCCACGCGGCAACCTTAGTTGCTCGCTGCCTACGCTGACTCCAGCTCAATTCTTGCTTGGGCCGTTATGTCGTCACAACGCCGTAGAGCCGCGCCTACTCGCCGCTTCGGCGGCCGCGCCGTTGCCCGCCACATCGCCAGGCCCACCATCGCCCGGCAGACCGTTACCGGACACGACGTCGGCCATCGACCCAGGCACGATCACTTGCAGCGGCTCGGCGAAGTGACACGCGACCTGGCGGCCACCCACCTCGAGCAACGGTGGCTCCTCGGCGGCACAGATGTCCTGGGCCTTCCAGCACCGGGTCCGGAAGCGACATCCCGATGGTGGGTTGATCGGGCTAGGCACATCGCCTTCGAGCCGAATCCGCTCACGCCGCCCGCCGATCGCGGCCTGCTTGACGTCGGGCGCCGCGGAGAGCAACGCCTGCGTGTAGGGGTGGTGCGGAGTCAGATAGATCTGGTCGCGGTCGCCGATCTCCACGATCTTGCCGAGGTACATGACGGCGATCTCAGGGCAGAAGTGGCGCACGATCGCAAGGTCATGAGCGATGAACAAGAACGCGATATTGAACTCTTTTTGCAGGTCCTGCAACAGGTTGACCACCTGCGCCTGGATCGACACGTCGAGCGCCGAGACCGGCTCGTCGGCGACGATGAGCTTGGGGTTGAGAGCCAGCGAGCGGGCGATACCGATCCGCTGGCGTTGCCCCCCCGAGAACTCGCTGGGGTAGCGGTTGTAGTGCTCGGGGTTCAGCCCGACCACCTCCAGTAGCTCCTGGACGCGTGCCACCATCTTGTCCCGAGGCACTGTCTTGTGGACCTGCATGGGCGTGCTGATGATCGACCCGACCGTGTGGCGCGGGTTGAGCGACGAGTAGGGGTCCTGGAAGATCAGCTGGATCTCGCGGCGGTAGGGCAGCATTTCCTTGGAGCTGAGAGTGGCCAGCTCGTTGCCCTCGAACTTCATCGATCCCGAGGTGGGGTCGTACAGCCGGGTGATGACCCGACCCACCGAGGTCTTGCCGCACCCCGACTCGCCTACGAGACCCAATGAGCGGCCCTTGTAGATGTTGAACGAGACGCCGTCGACGGCTTGCACCTGGCCGATCGTGCGCCGGATGACACCAGACGACTTCACCGGGAAGTGCTTGACGAGATCATTGACCTCGAGCAAAGGAGTCTGTCCGCTCTCACCGATGGGCGTGGAGGTCTGCGCGCTCACATGATCTCCTCTTTGACTTCGGTCTCCCAGATCAGGTCAGGATCCTTGATGTGACAGCGGGTCGGATGAGTCTGGCGTGGGAACTGAACGAGTTCGGGGAGCTCGGTGAAGCAGCGGCGCCCCTCGACCTTGTCGGTGTGCGGACAGCGGGGATTGAACGGGCACCCGTCGGGCGGGTTCAGCAGGCTGGGCGGTGTGCCAGGGATGGGAATAAGCGGCTTGCTGACATCACTGGCTACGTCAGCGATGCTACCGAGCAGCCCCCAGGTGTAGGGCATCTCCGGCCAAGTGAGAATCTGCTTGGTGGTGCCCTTTTCTACGCACCTGCCGGCATACATGACGAGCACCTCGTCGGAGATCTCGGCGATGACTCCGAGGTCGTGCGTGATCATGATGACGGCGGACCCAAACTCTCTCTGCAAGTCTTGGATCAGGTCGAGGATCTGGGCCTGCACGGTCACGTCGAGCGCCGTGGTCGGCTCGTCCGCGATGAGCAGCTTCGGGTCGTTGACCAGCGACATCGCGATCATGGCCCGCTGTCGCATACCACCGGAGAACTGGTGGGGGTACTCGTTGACCCGGCGGTCGGGTTGCGGGATTCCGACGCGCTCCAGCATCTCGACAGCACGCCGCTTGGCGATCGACTTGGAGACGTTGTTGTGCAGACGATAGGCCTCGATAATTTGTGCACCCACCGTGTAGAACGGGTGCAGGGCAGTGAGCGGGTCCTGGAAGATCATCGCGACGTCGTTGCCGCGCACCCGCTTCATCGTGGAGTTCGATGCGCCGATGATCTCCTTGCCGCCCACGCGGATCGAGCCGGTCAGGCGGCTGCGCTTGACGTCGTGGAGACCCAGCACCGCCATCGACGAAACGCTCTTGCCCGAGCCGGACTCTCCCACGATCCCGAGCGTCTCACCGAGCTTCACGGTGTAGGACAGATCGCTGACGGCCTGCACCAGCCCGTCGTACGTCGGAAACTGGACAGTGAGGTTCTCGACGACCAGAAAGGGCTCGCTCGAGTCGGCAGGCAGCGGGACGCGCTCCGGTCGGGTGTCCGACAAAGTCTCGGTCACGCCAACCTCACTCGAGGATCCAGAAAGCTGTACACGATGTCGACGATCAGGTTAGCGAGCACCACCAGGACTGCGCTGACGAGGACGGTCGCGGAGATGACCGGGAAGTCGACCGGTATTGCTTCCAGACCCCAACGGCCGATGCCGTCGATGCCGAAGATAGCTTCGGTGAAGATGGTGCCGGACAACAGCACCGCGAAGTCCAGGCCGAAGATGGTCACGATCGGGACGATAGCGGCACGAAGGCCGTGCTTGAAGACGACTTTGCTCTCCGACAGGCCCTTGGCGGCAGCGGTGCGGACGTAGTCCTCACCCAACGTCTCGACCATGGTGCCCCGGCTGAACCGTGCGTACACGGTCGAGTTCGTGATGCCGATGACGAGCCACGGAAGCAACAGGGCCAGGAACCATTTGCCGGGGTTTTCGGTGAGAGGCACATACTTCGACTCAGGAAAGATCTTCCACTGGTTGATCAGATAGAGCCAGGCAAGCAGCGCGACGATGTAGTAGGGAATCGAGCTGAGCAGCAGACTGCCGCTCACCAGGGCACGGTCGGCGAAACTGCCTCTGCGCCGCGCCGCGAGAACACCTAAAATGGTGCCGAGCACGAGGTAGATGGATGCCCCCCCGATGGCGATGGAGAAGGTCGCCGGGTACTTGTCGATCAGCTCTGTGGTCACCTCTGACTTGGTGCGAAATGAGATGCCGAGACAAGGCGCACTGCATTCGTACTCGGCCCCGAGCGAGACCGTACGATCGACGACCAGGCCCTTGACGAACTCGCCGTACTGCGTCACCACGCTGTCGTTGAGTCCCAGGGCGGTCTCGAGGCGCTCGCGCCGATCGTCGGTGCACCGACCGCCCTCGTTGCAGAGCAGTTCGGCCACATTCGTAGGGCCGAGGAAGAAGAGCGCGAAGACAATCATGGACGTCAGCGTGATGACGAGGAAAGCCGCCACCAAC
>JACCSH010000039.1 GCA_013813125.1 Nocardioidaceae bacterium
CCGGGGTCTACATCTGCGACGAATGTATCGACCTTTGCAACGAGATCATCGAGGAGGAGCTGTCCGAGGGCAGTGAGCTCAGCCTTGACGAGCTGCCCAAGCCTCGGGAGATCTACGACTTCCTCAATGGCTATGTCATCGGCCAAGACTGCGCCAAGAAGACGTTGGCGGTCGCCGTCTACAACCACTACAAGCGCATTCAGGCCGCGATGGCTTCGGTCGGACGGCACAACAAGGACGAACCGGTCGAGCTGGCCAAGTCGAACATCTTGATGATCGGGCCGACCGGCTGTGGCAAGACCTACCTCGCGCAGACCCTGGCTCGGATGCTCAATGTGCCTTTTGCCATTGCCGACGCGACCGCCCTCACGGAGGCTGGTTATGTAGGCGAAGACGTCGAGAACATCTTGCTCAAGCTGATCCAGGCCGCCGACTACGACGTAAAGAAAGCCGAAACCGGCATCATCTATATCGACGAGGTTGACAAGGTCGCTCGCAAGTCCGAGAACCCTTCGATCACCCGTGATGTGTCCGGTGAAGGTGTGCAGCAGGCGCTGCTCAAGATCCTCGAGGGTACGACGGCGTCGGTGCCACCTCAGGGTGGGCGCAAGCATCCGCACCAGGAGTTCATCCAGATCGACACGACGAACATCCTGTTTGTCGTGGGGGGAGCGTTTGCTGGGTTGGAGCACATCATTGAGCGGCGTGCCGGCAAGAAGACGCTCGGCTTCACCGCCGAGCTTCCCGGCAAGTCCGACTCGGATCTCGACAAGCTCTACTCAGACGTCCGCCCAGAGGACCTGCTCAAGTTCGGGCTGATCCCCGAGTTCGTCGGTCGGCTGCCCGTGATCGCGACCGTCGACAAGCTCGCTGAGGCCGACCTCGTGCGCATCCTGATCGAGCCACGCAACGCCCTGACCAAGCAGTACCAGAAGCTGTTCGAGATCGACAACGTCGACCTTGAGTTCACCGACGACGCGGTGGAGGCGATCGCCGACCAGGCGATGCTTCGAGGCACCGGCGCGCGTGGTTTGCGAGCCATCTTGGAGGAGGTGCTCCTCAATGTGATGTACGACGTACCCTCTCGCGAGGACATCGCCAAGGTGGTTGTCACCCGCGAGGTGGTGTCTGACAACGTGAACCCGACCCTCGTCCCTCGCGTCATAGCCCCGAAGACGAAGAAGAAATCCGCCTGACCTCTTGCCGGCAAAGTCGGTGGCCCTGCCGCTGCCGCAAACCAGGTTTCGTCCGTTTGAGGCATCAGCCAGCCAGCCCTACGGACGAACGGGTCCCGGCTCGACGGAACCCGGAGGAGGTGACGCACCATCGGAGGAGGTGAAGCACCATCTCTTACTTCGCTAGCTGGTTGACAGCGGCTGCGAAGACCCGCGGGAGCCGCTCGGCGGCTGGGACGATCGCACTGGCCGTGGCGCGATGACTCCGCGCCCAGAGCAATGAGGACGTCAGCCACCGATAGCGCCGACTCGCTTGCCGCCACTTGCGTTCGTAGGCCTGAGGCTCCTCGCGGGCAAGGCAGTCGACCAGGGCGCGCGCAGACGCCATGCCGACGGAGATCCCTTCTCCGGTGAGGGCGTCGACGTACCCGGCGGCGTCACCGACCAGGAGAACCCGCCCGCACACCCGCGAGCGGCTGCGCTGCTGCAACGGCCCAGCACCGCGGGTCTCACCGCCCGTGGTGCCGTGCAGCCGATCGACCAGGTGGGGAAAGGCCCGCAACTGTTCCGAGAACGGTGCTCGTCGCTGCGTCAGGATCGCCACACCCACCGACTCCGCCGCGACAGGCGTGACGTACGCCTCCAGGTCGTCCGCCCAGTGCACCTCCACGAAACTCGTCCAGGGAGCAACCGGGTAATGGGCCCGCAACCCATAGCGCCGGCGCCGCGCCGTCGGCGCATCCAGCTCCAAAGATCTGCGAAGCGGTGAGTGGAGGCCGTCGGCGGCGGCCAGGTAGGAGGCGGCCAGCCCATCGGCATAAACGCCGCGGTCATCTTGAGTGACAGGACCCATCGGCCGGGTGTGTACGACGACTCCCTCAGCACGTGCGGCGTCGGCCAAGGCGGTGTGCAATGCGGTGCGTCGTACACCCCTGCCTGGGCCGGCCCTGAACTCAACGTGCACGCTGCGCTTTGAGTCGCAATAGCGGATGCCGGCAATGGGATGGCCCTCGAACCGGACGTTGAGGTCTTCGAGTGCTGCCACCGCGCCAGGCATCAGGCCCTCGCCGCAGGCCTTGTCGATGGTTCCGGCCCGTGGCTCGACCACCTCGACCGACAAACCGGCGCGTCGCGCGTAGAGAGCCGTCGCCAGCCCCACAGGTCCGCCCCCGGCGACGAGCAGATCGATCATCGGACCTGTTGACCCACCGTCGAGGCTCCGTCCGTCAGTTGCGCGAGCGCAGACTCCTCGCAGCTGATCCGGACCCTCAACAGCACCGCATTGAGGAGCGTGAACGCGATCGCCGTCACCCAAGCGGTATGGATCAGCGGAAGGGCCGCGCCTTCGGCGACCACTGCCAAGTAGTTCGGGTGACGCAGCCATCGGAAGGGCCCGTGTCTCACCAGCGGAAGTCCTGGTACGACGATGACTCGCGTGTTCCACTGGGGTCCCAAAGTGAAAATGCACCACCACCGCAGGGCTTGCGACAGCAGTACGACGACCAGCATCGGCCAACCCAGTGCAGCCACAAACGGTCGATCAGCCAGCAGTACCTCGATAACGCAGCCACCCAGCAGCGCCGAGTGCAGCACCACCATGAGCGGGTAATGCGCTTGCCCGAACTCCAGCCCCCCGCGCGCGAAGCTCCAGGCGGCGTTGCGCATGGAGACGACCAACTCGGCCAAACGCTCGAGTCCGACGAGTGCCACCAAGACGACGTACGCGATCAGCACCGGGCGATACTCCAGCCTCGACCTACTCCTCGATGACCATTCCGTCCGGGTTGCACGGCCGGCCTCACCATCGAAGCAGCACCAGTTCCGCACAAAAGCCCGGACCCATCGCGAACAGCAGGCCGGGCGAGCCAGGCGGCGGCGGGCGATCAGCCATCGTCTCGCGTAGGACGTGCAGAACCGAAGCCGACGACAGGTTGCCGATCGCGGCGAGGGAGCGCCAAGTAACGGCCAAAGCCTCGCGGGGCAGGCCGAGCGAGTTCTCGACGGCCAGTAAGACCTTCGGACCCCCAGGATGTGCCACCCATGCGGTGATGTCATCTGGATGAAGGTCGTGATCCGCGAGCAACCCCTTGACGTCGTCGGCCAGATGCATGCTTACCAGGTCGGGAACTTCCGCGCCGAGGATCACCTTGAGACCGGACGCGCCGACGTCCCAGCCCATGGCCCGACCGGTGTCTGGGTAGAGATGGGAGCGGCTGTCCACAATCTGGGGCCCTGGCTCCGGGCGACCGGCGCCGACCACGACTGCGGCGGCAGCGCCGTCCCCGAAGATGCCACTCGCCACCATGTTGGCAACTGACGGGTCTTGGCGTTGCAGCGTGAGCGAGCACAACTCAACGCTCAACAGGACTCCGACTGAGCCGGGTGAGCCGACCAACAAGTCGTGCATCCGGGCGAGACCGGCTGCCCCGCCCAGACAGCCCAGACCGAACAGCGGTACCCGTTTGACGTCGGAACGCAAGCCGACGACTCCTGCGATGCGGGCTTCTATGGACGGAACGGCGATGCCAGTGACCGTGGTTGACAGGATGATGTCAACGTCGCTGGGGTCCAAGCCGGCCAGGTCGAGAGCTTCTTGGACGACTCGAGCCCCGATGTCGGTGGCTGCTTCGATGAACGCGTCGTTGGCTTCGGTGAAGTCGGCAAGTTCGGCGTAGCGCTCCAACGGCAGAGCCAGGTGCCGTGTGGTCACGGAGGCGCTGGTGTGCAAGCGGTTGAGTACGTCCCACTTGCTCCCGGGGCCGAGGCATATCTCTGCGAAGCGCTCGGTGATCTCGGCCTGGGTGTAGCGGTGCTCCGGCAACGCGGTGCTCACTGCTGCGATGCGGCTCACCCTGTGAGAGTACGGGGACTGGTGAAAGCGCGCCTCGACGACGGGGCTGCTCCCAGGCGCCACAGATAGCA
>JACCSH010000072.1 GCA_013813125.1 Nocardioidaceae bacterium
CCCGTCAACGCGGCAGTGACGACGGCAAGGTCGAGAGGATCGCGGATCTCGTTGTAGCAGCGAGGCCCCGGCGTGTTCAAGCAGTATTGGTTATTTTGCCAGATTCCCACCAGCGTATATGCGCCGAAGATCATCATCGAGCTGCCGACGGCCAGCCCGTCGAGGCCATCGGTGAGGTTCACCGAGTTGCTCGCGCCGGCGACCATGATGATCACCCACAAGATGACCAGAAGCGTGGGTAGTTTCCAGTCGACCTCGCGAACGAAGGAGATGGCCGAAGAGGCCGGCGTGATGCCGCGTTCGTCGGGGAAATGTAACGTCGCCCAACCGAAGACAGCGGCAACCGAGGTCTGGCCGGCGAACTTCGCCTTGGTACGCAGCCCGAGGCTGCGTTGCTTCGAGATCTTGATGTAGTCGTCCAAGAAACCAACTGCGCCGAGTCCGGCGAACAAGAAGAGCAGCAGCAGAGCAGACACGGACGGTGCGTCGCGCAGCAGCAGCTTCGCCGCAAGGTAGGCGAACAGCACTGCGATGATCACCACCAGACCGCCCATGGTCGGAGTACCTCGCTTGGTGTGGTGCGTCGTTGGCCCGTCGTCTCGGATCGGCTGGCCGTAGCCTTTCCTGACCAGGATGGAGATGGCCCACCGAGTCCCGAGCAGAGTGCCGATCAGACCGAAGCCGCCCGCTAGCAACAGTGCCCTCACGCGCTCACCTCGACGTCGCCGGCGAGCAGGGCCAGGGCCACCCGCTCGAGCCCCGCAGCCCTCGAGGCCTTGACGAGGACAACATCAGAGCCGACAGCGTTCCGTCGCAGGAATGCCACCGCCGACTCGACGTCCGGCACGAACACTGACTCTGCGTCCCACGATCCCTCGAGGCAGGCGCCGAGATGAATGGTCCGGGCATCCTCCCCCACAACCACCAACTGGTGGATGCCGAGCCGGACCGCGAGTCGCCCGATGGCGTCGTGTGCGTCGCGGCTGTGGTCGCCAAGCTCCCGCATATCCCCCAGCACCGCGAAGGTTCGACACGTCGGTCCACGACTGTGACCGATCGCCGCCAGCGTTCTCAACGCGGCACGCATGCTGTCGGGGTTGGCGTTGTAGGCATCGTTGACAATGGTCAGCCCGTCGGAGGTGGTCGACATTTCCATGCGCCATCTCGACATGTTTTGCAAGCCCGACAGGATCGCCGGTACGGCGTCGAAGGGAACCCCGCAGCTGATCGCGACGGCCACGGCCGCCGCGATGTTGGAGGCGTGGTGCTCTCCGATCAGCGGAACCGTCAATGCGCGTGACACTCCGCCGACTTCGAGGGTGCATCGCAGCCTGCTGTCCTCGTCGAGCTCGATTTCAGCCACCCGCACGTCTGCGCCGGGCGCCTTGCCGAACGTGACGACCGAGGCGGCGGTGCGGGCCGCCATCGCCCTCACGTGCTGGTCATCGGCGTTGAGTACTGCGACCCCGCTCGCTGGCAGCACTTCGACGAGTTCGCCCTTGGCCGCCGCGATGGCTTGCTTTGACCCGAACTCGCCGATGTGGGCGACGCCGACGTTGAGCACGGCACCGATGGTCGGCCGCACCAAAGAAGCGAGGTACTGGATATGGCCTCGGCTGCGGGCACCCATCTCGACCACCAGGAACCGAGTCGACGCCGTGGCTCGCAGCGCGGTGAGTGGCACCCCGATCTCGTTGTTGAGTGAGCCAGCGGGGGCGATGGTCTGACCCGACGAGGCCAGCAGCTGGGCCACGATGTCCTTGGTGGATGTCTTGCCTTGAGACCCGGTGATGCCAATGACCTGGATCGAAGGCAAGCGCGACAACATGGAGTGCGCCAACAGCCCGAGTGCCTCAACCGTGTCCGCCACCACCACCGACGGAACTCCCACGTCGCGCTGCACGAGCGCGGCCGCGGCACCTGCGGCCACCGCCTGCTCGGCGTAGCCGTGGCCATCGACGTGGTCACCGGCGACTGCGACGAACAATCCGGCGGGTTCGACATTTCGCGAGTCCACGAACGCAGGACCCCGCACGAGCGTGTCCGGTGCAGTGCCCACGACCGTCCCCTGCACTGCTTGCGCCACCTCGGCAAGCGTCATGGCGATCATGAATTCTTCTCCGGCCCAAGATCTCGCGACGCGGAGCGAACACCTGCCACTGCAGCCAACGCTCGCCGGGCCACCTCGCGGTCATCGAAGGGCAGCACCCGGCCGGCTACCTCTTGGCCTTGTTCGTGTCCCTTGCCGGCGATCAGCACGCAGTCGCCGGCCCGAGCCGCCGCGACTGCTGATCTGATCGCCGTCTCGCGGTCTGCCACCTCGAGCACGTCCGACGTCCCATCGGTAACAGCGTGAGCACCGGCGAGCAGTTCAGCTCGGATCGCGGCCGGGTCTTCCCCGCGCGGGTTGTCATCGGTCACGACGACGACGTCGGCCAAGTGTGCCGCCGCTGCTCCCATCAACTGCCGCTTCCCGGCGTCGCGCTCCCCCCCTGCGCCGATGACAAGAATCACCCGGCCCTCCGTCACCGCGCGCAAGGCTTCCAGGGCTGCGGTAACGGCGTCAGGTTTGTGCGCGTAGTCGACCAGTACCGAAAACGGCTGGCCGGAGTCCACCCGCTCCATCCGGCCCCGTACCGACGGCAGCGCGGCAAGGCCGAGAGCTGCGACCTCCACGTCGTGGCCGGCCTCACCAATGGCTGCGAGCGCGCACAGCGCGTTGGCCACGTTGAACGAGCCCGAAAGTGCGATGTCGGCCTTGATCCGCAGCTGGCCCGGCCCCGTTACCACGAACGTCGACCCGTCGGCCCGTGCCGTCAGGACTTCGGCGGTCCAGTCGGCGTCGCGGCCGGTCAGGGAGATGGTGCGGGTAGGTATCGCCGGCTCGCAGGACAGCTCGGCAACGCGGTCGTCATCGATGTTGAGAAGCGCGTGTCGCGAACGTGAAGCGGTGAAAAGCTCCGCCTTGGCCGCGAAGTACGCATTGACGTCGGCATGGAAGTCGAGATGATCTCGGCCGAAGTTCGTGAACACCGCGAGGTCGAAGACCACTCCGTCCACGCGACCCATGACGACAGCGTGACTCGACACCTCCATAGCACATACGTCGACGCCGCGCTCAACCATGGCCGCGAACAACGCATGCAGGTCGGGAGCCTCAGGTGTCGTGAGGACCGTCGTGACTTGCTCACCGTCGATCCAGGTGCCCATGGTGCCGATGACAGCCGTGTGCCGACCACATGCCTGCAGGCCGCAGGAAATGAGCTGGGTCGTGGTCGTCTTGCCCTGCGTACCTGTCACGCCGATCAGGGTCATGAAGCGAGCGGGGTGGCCGTAGATCAACGCCGCCAGGTCTCCCAACCGACGCCGCGGCTGGTCCACCACGAGGGTCGGCACGTCAGTGTCCCCGAGGTGGTCGACCCCCGCAGGGTCCGTGAGGACCGCCACTGCCCCCCTCTCGGTGGCTTGACTGACAAACTGTGCCCCGTGGTGGCGGGTACCGGGTAAGGCCGCGTAGAGGTCGCCCGGTCGGACCGAGCCCGAAGCCAGTGCAATCCCCGTCACAGAGACCGAGCCTGCGCCGGTGCGGCCGAACCCGCTGTCAGAGAGGCCAAGGTGATCGGCCAGCGCTGTCAGTGGAACTGGCTCGACCGAGACTGGACGTGCCGAGATATCAGCTGCTGACTCGTCGGAGAACACGTCCCGAGGCTATCGACGCTCACCAGGAGATCGGCAGCGCGGGTGAGCGGCTCCCGGTCGGCCCAACGCCGTACTTGTCCAACGTCGCCGTCATCAGATCGTGAAAGACCGGACCTCCGGCGCTGCCGCCGCCACTGCCGTCAGTGGGTTCCTGGATGACCACGTAAACCAGA
This sequence comes from Nocardioidaceae bacterium, assembly GCA_013813125.1. GTDB lineage: Bacteria > Actinomycetota > Actinomycetes > Propionibacteriales > Nocardioidaceae > JACCZJ01. Next base: position 3,873 of record JACCSH010000072.1, read on the forward strand.
AACCGCGGCTTGTCGGCTGGTGCGAACCCGGCGAAGGAGATGGTGAAGCCTTTGTAGCCGCCCTGTTCGCTGGCGCGCTGCGCGGTGCCGGTCTTGCCGGCGACGCGATAGCCGTTGATGGCGGCCAAAGGTGCCGTGCCCTCCGGGCCGGTCACACCCTCCATCATGCGAGCGACCTGTCTTGCTGCCTTGGTGCTGATGACCCGGTGCCGGCTGGGCGTATCGGCAGGATCGAATCCGCCTTCAGCATCGACGTACCCGCGCACCAGTGACGGCTCGACGTAGACACCGTCGTTGGCGATCGCCGACAGTGCTGCCGACATCTGGACGGCGTTGACGCTGAGACCCTGCCCGAAGGAGATCGTGTCGCGGCTGATCGGCAGCCAGTCAGCAGGATCGGGAAGCAGTCCCGCGCTCTCACCGATGAGGCCGACACCGGTTGGCTCGCCGAGGCCAAAACTGCGCAGGTAGGAGTGCAGCTGGGGAATGGGCATCTGCTCAGCTGCCAGGGCCGTGCCGATGTTGGATGACTTGGCCAGTACTCCGGCTGCCGTCAACCTGAGGGTGCCATGGGCGAAGTAGTCGTTGATAGTGGTGTCTGCTCTGGGGAGAGTCGGTGGGACGGTAATTCTCGTCCTCGGCTTCACGTACCCTGCGTCGATTAACGCCGCGAATGTAAGCGCCTTTTCTACGCTTCCCGGTTCGTAGACGTCCATGAGCGCGCGGGCACCGTAGTTCTCCTCCGCGGTTGCCATCCACTCGTTGGGGTCGTACGTCGGATAGTCCGCCAAGGCCAACAGCTCACCGGTCTTGACGTCTTGGATCACAGCCACACCAGAGCTTCCACCTGTCTGGCTGACGGCTTGTGCGAGTCGGCGCTGAGCCAGCCACTGCAGATCCTGGTCGATGGTGAGCGTCACCCCGATGCCCTCAACAGGTGCGGTCACGGTGCTGTCCGCCAGAGGGATCTGCTGCTCATCGGCCATCAGGAACGTGGCTGAACCGTCCTCGCCGGCGAGCACCGAGTCAAGCGCTCGCTCGAACCCGTACAGGCCCTCGCCTTCGCTGCCGGTGAAACCCAGCAGGTTTGCCGCAACGTCGCCGGCCGGGTAGAAGCGCGCCGCGTCGTCGTAGACGAAGACTCCTCCGAGGTCGGCGGAGTTGAGGTTCCCCACAACGGCTTCAGCCTGCTTGTCCGGAAGGCTGCGGGCCAGCTCCACGTAGCGGGTGCTCTTCTTCTTCAGCAGCTCGAGCGTGGCGATGTAGTCGACTCCGAGCCGGCGTTGCAGTCGGGTTGCGATGGCTTCCGGATCCTTGACCATGCTGGGGTCGGCCACCAACATCGCCGCATCCACCGTCTCGGCCAACTCCACGCCCTTGCGGTCGTAGATGGGAGCACGTGGCGCTTGCAGAGGCAGAGTCTTGGCGCCTGTCTGCATGGCCATTCGTGCGTAGTCGTTCTCGTCGATGCCTTGCAACTGGATCAGCCTGGCGGCAAACAGCGACAGCACGAATGCCATCACACCCAACGCGCTCCACAGCCGTGCTGGGGTGTGAACCAGCCCGTTGGCGACGGTGCTGCCCCTAGTCGGGCGTTCACCACTCGGAGGCCTGACCCGCGTCGGACGCCGGCGTGCAGCTTGCCGCGCAGCAGGCTTGTGCCGCGACGGTTGCCTCGGCGACGGTTGCCTTGCCGCCGGTCGCTGAGCCGCCTTGACGGTGCTGCCGGAGCCCTTCGTACGACGCTCAGCCACGTCCCTGTCCTGCCTGCTCTTGCGGCTTCGGGTCAGGCTTTGGGGGTTCTACGCGAGGGACGGTGACCAGGGCCGCAGCAAGGCTGGTCCCGCTGCCCGCTACCTGAGCAGGGGCCTTGTCGGTGCCGGCACCGCCGGGAGTGGTGGTCTCGACCTCGAACTGGTTCGTCGCATCGGCGGGGATGGGCTTGCCGAGAATCGATCCGCGCGCCGCCAAGGACAGGAACGCTGGACTGTCGTTTTGGACCATTCCCAGTGCGATCGCCTCTTGGGCCAACCGCTGCGGCTCCTGCAACACCCCTACCTTGGTCTCCAGTAGCTCTCGGCGTACCTCGAGCGCAGCCGACACCTGTCGAAGCTCGGTTGCGACATACGCTCCTCGCTGAAGCCCCGTGTTGAGGAGCAACAGCCCGACCAGGCCGCTCATCAGCAGCACCATCACGAACAAGACGAAGGGCAGCCGGGGCGCCTGCGGACCCGGCTTCGCCACAACGCTCAGATGTGGCCGAGGAGCACCGGTGCCCGGGATGGCCGCCCGGGCTCTTTCTGACCAGGCGTTGGTACTCACGCTGCGGGCCTGATCCGCTGGGCGGCACGAATTCGGACGGACGCGGCGCGCGGATTGGCGCTGATCTCGGACTCGGACGCCCTCTCGGCGCCACGGGTGAGGAGACGCAGCTGCGGCTCGTGCCCCTTCGGGACCACAGGCAGATCGACGGGAGCCGTGGAACGTGCTCGCTGCGTCAGCACCTGCTTGGCAAGCCGGTCCTCGAGGGAGTGGTAGGACATCACGACGATTCGACCGCCGACTGCCAGCGCATCCACGGCGCGTGGCAGAGCACGCTCGAGCACCGCCAGCTCGTCGTTGACCTCGATGCGCAGTGCCTGAAAAGTTCGCTTGGCGGGGTTGCCGCCAGTTCGGCGTGCGGGAGCGGGAATCGCGTCCCTGATCAGCTCCACCAGCCGAGCACTGGTTGCGAACGGCAGTCTGGTCCGCTCCCGTACGACGGACTGCGCGATCCTTCGGGCAAAGCGCTCTTCGCCGTACCTGGACAGGACGTGCGCGAGTTCACCCACCGAATAGGTGTTCAGTACGGCAGCGGCCGTCTTCGCCTTCGAGGCGTCCATCCGCATGTCCAGCGGGGCGTCTTGGGAGTACGAGAAGCCGCGCTCGCGAGCGTCGAGCTGAAGAGATGACACTCCAAGGTCGAAGAGCACCCCCTGGACGCTCGAAAGGCCGAGCTCGTGGAGCACGTTCGGGAGATCGTCGTACACCGCGTGGACAAGGGTTGTCCGGCCGGAGAAGGGGGCGAGTCGGGATGCGGCGACCGCCAGCGCCTCCTGGTCTCGGTCAAGTCCAACGACGACGGCACGAGGGCAACGGGCAAGGATGGCCTCGGTATGGCCGCCCAGACCCAGCGTCGCATCGACCAGCACAGCGTCTGGCTCCTCGAGCGCTGGCGCGAGGAGCGCAACGATCCGGCCCAGCATCACCGGCACGTGAACGCATTCGGCCATGTTCGCGCTCAGCCGGCTAGCCGCGTGAGCGCCATCAGCGCAAGAGTGACCGTCGACGACGCCAACACGGAGAAGATGGCCACGACAACTCCGTCCCTGACCTCTTCGCGGACCCTCCTCACGGGGGCCTCCTGCGGAGGGCTCACGACGTCCCAACTCGGCATGTTCGACCCTTTCGGCTGGTAGCTAGTTCTGATCGTCCGGTGGTGCGGCGTGCTTCGAGGCAGACTCGTGCAGCCAGGTCCCCGTCCGCTTCTTCGTCTCGTCTGGCACCGGGGAAGGTGTGTCAGCTGAGGCGAACAGGCGGTCCGGAGGCCAAGTCGCGCGAGACGAGCCGGTCGGCTCATGCTCAGGTAGGAGCCGGCAGCGGCCGCACCTCCTCCGACCAGTCCGCGAACACTTCTTCCTGCTCGGCGTTGTAGGCGCTCCACGCCGCCGCGTCCCAAATCTCGACTCTGGTGAATGCCCCGATGACGACGCAGTCTCGGTCCAGCCCCGCGTACTCGCGCAGCGACTGCGGCAGCGTGATTCGGCCCTGCTTGTCGGGGCTGTCCGCCGACGCTCCCGCCGAGAGCATGCGCATGAAGTTGCGATTGCGCTTGTCGGTGACGGGAGTATGCGCAAGGCGCCCGGTGAATGCCCGAAACTCAGCACTCGGCCACACATAGAGGCAGCGCTCTTGGCCCTTCGTGACCACCAGACCCTCTGACAATTCCTCTCGAAACTTGGCAGGCAGGATGAGGCGGCCCTTGTCGTCCAGGCGCGGCGTGTGCGTCCCGAGAAACATGACCACCTCCTCCAGTTCTCCACTTCAAACCACTTTACTCCATTTACCCCCACCAGCGCACCACTATGCTGCCGAAAGCGACCGTTTCCTTGCCCAAGCAGCTGCTGAGGAAGCTCCCGCTTACCGGCAGCGCGTCATAGCATCGTTATCTGGGGATCTCGGTTGCGCTTGGACGAGATGACAAGATCAAGGGACACGGTGCGGTTCAGCGGGCTTCCGCCGTCCACGCTCCCAAGGAGATAGATGAGTAGCTTCGAGACTCTCGCTGCGGTGACCGACCGCGTGGGCAAGAACATCGAACGCGTTATCGAGGGCAAGCCCGACGTGGTGCGCACAGCGATCACGGTCTTGCTCGCCGAGGGCCACCTGCTCATCGAGGACGTCCCAGGTGTGGGCAAGACCATGCTGTCCAAGAGCCTGGCCCGGTCGATCGACTGTTCGGTCAAGCGCATCCAGTTCACCCCCGACCTACTGCCGTCCGACGTCACCGGCGTGTCCATCTACAACCGTGAGACTCGAGAGTTCGAGTTTCGCCCCGGTGGGGTGTTCGCGAACATCGTCGTGGGTGACGAGATCAACCGCGCCTCCCCCAAGACGCAGTCTGCTCTCCTCGAGTGCATGGAAGAGCGGCAGGTGACCGTCGACGGTACGACGTACCAGCTGAGCGCGCCGTTCATGGTCATCGCCACACAGAACCCGATCGAGATGGAGGGCACCTACTCACTCCCGGAGGCCCAACGCGACCGTTTCATGGCCCGTCTGTCCATGGGCTACCCGCTGCCCCGATCCGAGCTGGCGATGCTTGACTCGCACTCCGCGGCAAATCCGCTCGACGACCTCGAGCCGGTCACCGACGCCGCCGAGATCGCCAAGCTGGTCGATGTGGTCCGCACCGTCCATGTTTCCGAGACCGTCAAGCAGTACGCGATCGACATCACGTCAGCGACTCGCCGCTCACCAGATCTGCGTCTCGGCGCTTCTCCAAGGGCCAGCTTGCATCTCGTGCGAGCTGCCCGTGCGCATGCGGCGCTCGAGGCTCGCGACTACGTGATCCCCGACGACCTTCAAACCCTCGCCGCGCCTGTTCTGGCGCACCGGCTCATCACCAACCTGGAAGCCCAGATGAGCGGACGTGGAGCTGAGCAAATCGTCAGTGCCTTGTTGCGGTCCATCCCTATCCCCGAGAAGGCCTTCTCGGGTCGCGCTGGTGGCTAGGCGGCTCTTGCCGTGACACGCGGCGCGCTTTCTGCCCTGACTACCCGCGGACGGAGTTTCTTGTCAGCGGGCCTT
>JACCSH010000088.1 GCA_013813125.1 Nocardioidaceae bacterium
GCCACCTGCGCAGCCGCCACTGTCTCTTGCGGATCGACGGCAAGACCGATCCCGGCGGAGCTGACGGTGAAGGACTTGCGGCCATAGATGAGGCGGATGTCGCCGTAGTCGTCGGTGAGGTGTGCCGAGGCAATCTCGTCGCGAGCCTCTTCTGGCGTCATACCGCCGATCTCGACACCGTCGGCTGTCGTGCCCGCAGCGACTCGGCTGTTGGTGAGATACCACCCCACGGCATAGAGGCCCACCAAGACCAGCAGCAGAAGCCCGCCCAGCCACCATAAAACCTTGTGGCGCCCTCCGTTGGAGGTCCTGCTCGATTCCACGTCTCCTCTTCCTAGCGACTCCAGACGTCCCCCCAGGATAGGTGGCAGGGCATTCCGCCGACGCAGAAAGACTACGGCCCACGAGGCTACGAACCGGGCTTTGGCACGATGAGCCCATGCGTGTACTTGTCGCCTGCGACTCGTTCGGTGGCACCTTGACCGCCGTCGGGGCCACCGCGGCGATCGCGGAAGGCTGGCAACGCCGAGCCCCGGTCGACGATCTGATCTTGGCACCCATGTCGGACGGCGGCCCCGGTTTTGTCGACGCGCTGCACGCATCCCTTCCAGGCGAGCTTCTTGCAGTCACTGCGACCGACTTGTACGGCGACGAGATCCCCGCTGCGGTGCTGATCGTGGACGACACCGCCTACATCGAAGCGGCGCAGGTATGTGGGCTTCATCTGTCCGAAAGCCGTGACCCCGAGCGCGCGAGCAGCTACGGAGTGGGGCAGCTGGTGGGCGCTGCAATCGACGAGGGAGCTCTCCGAGTCGTCGTTGGCCTGGGTGGTGTCGGCAGCAACGACGCGGGGGCTGGGATGCTGGCCGCGCTGGGAAGCAGGGCAGCGCCCGCCGGGGCGCTGAGAGGCGGTCCTTCCGGCCTCGAGCTGCTCGAGCGGATCGACCTCTCTCCCGCCCGCGAACGGTGCGCGGACGTGGAGCTTGTCGTCGCTTCGGACGTGGACACCCCGCTGCTCGGCTTGAGAGGTACGACGAACCTCTACGGCCGGGACAAGGGTGTGGACCCCGACCGTCTCCACCATGTCGATGCCCAACTGCAACGTCTGGCGACCGCGACAGATCAACGTGCTGCATCACGCAGCGGCTCCGGCGCGGGAGGTGGGCTGGGGTTCGGTCTGATGCTGCTGGGCGGTGCACACTTCGACGGGGTTGGCCTGGTCGCGGACACGGTCGGTCTGCCCGCACTGGCCCGCTCCGCTGACCTTGTTGTGACTGGCGAGGCGGTGTTTGACTTCTCTTCGCGTTCAAGAAAGGTGCCCCTCGGCGTGGCACGGATTGCCCGCGATGCGATTCGGCCCTGCGTAGCCCTCGCCGGACAGGTTTTCGTCGGTGCCCGTGAGATGCGAGCCCTGGGCATAGAGGCTGCATACTCGGTGGTGGACACTGTGGGCCGAGATGCCGCTTTCGCGGACCCGGCCGTCAGTTTGAGCGCACTGGCTGAGCGAGTGGCTCGTACCTGGTCGCACTGACTGCGCTCTCGATGTGGCCGAGCTGACTTGGTCGCCGGGTATGACACCATGGCAGGGCACAGAACGTGTCACGCGAAGGAATGCAACGAGGGCGCAACGTGTTGCTCGCCATAGACAGCGCGGGAGCGCGACCACACCACGGATTGGGGTATCTGACATGACCGACCAGGTCCAAACCGCCACAGCGGCACAGCCTGAGCCTTCTGACGAAGGGGTTCTGCTGACCGACACGGCTGCCAAAAAGGTCAAGGATCTGCTTGAGCAAGAGGGTCGAGAAGACCTGCAACTGCGGGTGTCGGTGCAGCCAGGCGGCTGCTCGGGGCTTCGCTATCAGCTGTTCTTCGATGAGCGCAACCTCGACGGTGACACCGTGCGCGACTTCGGTGGTGTCTCTGTGGTCATCGACCGGATGAGCACCCCGTATCTCTACGGCGCGACGATCGACTTCGTTGACACGATCGAAAAGCAAGGGTTCACGATCGACAACCCCAATGCCACTGGTTCCTGCGCCTGCGGTGACTCCTTCCACTGACCGCTTGACCTGCCAACCGCACCGGAAGAGCCCCCTAGCAAAGCGTCATGTGTTCCGCTGCGCCGCCCCTCGGTAAGCGTCTGCGTTCGAGTCGCGCAAACGGTCCGGCCAACGGCTCTGAGAAGCCCCACCTGTCCGGTCGTGCCGGCAGAGTTTGGAGTAGGGTTCTGCACGACGAGATCAGTGTTTCGGCCGACGAGGAAGGCGCCACGTGAGTCGGATCCCGACCGGTCGCAGCAGCCGCCGCTCCCGCATGACGAGTGGAGGTCTGGCTGCGTTCTTGTTGCTTGCCCTGACGAGCTGCTCCCAAGAGACCACCGAAGAGTGGAAACGGCTCGGTCTGCCGGAACCGGCGAGCGACCGAGCGGAGTTCACGGCCGAGTTGTGGATCGGGTCATGGACCGCAGCGCTCATCATCGGCGCATTCGTTTGGGGCCTGATCTTGTGGGTCTGTTTTCGCTACCGGCGCCGCGATGACGATGAGCTGCCCACGCAGGTTCGCTACAACCTGCCGATCGAGGTGCTCTACACGATCGCGCCGATCATTGTCGTGGCCGTGCTGTTCTTCTTCACCGTGGAGAAGCAGAACTCCGTCATCGAACTGGTCGACGAGCCTGACCACGACATACTGGTCACGGCTCAGCAGTGGTCATGGTCCTTCACCTATCTCGACGAGGAAGCCCTCGGTGGCGAGACCGACGTGTACGAGGTCGGTACCCCCGCGACCGTGCCTGTCTTATGGCTGGTTGAGGACCAAAGCGTGACCTTCCAGTTGAACTCGCCCGACGTGATCCACTCGTTCTGGGTGCCCGCCTTCTTATACAAACTCGATGTCATCCCAGGACGCGACCAGGCATTGCAGTCCTTCTCCCTGACGCCCACCACAGCAGGTGACTTCGAGGGCCGCTGCGCAGAACTGTGCGGCTTCCAGCACTCCCGGATGCTCTTCACCGTCAAGGTGGTCGACCAAGCCTCCTACGAGGCCCACCTGCTGGACCTTGAACAGCGCGGACA
>JACCSH010000108.1 GCA_013813125.1 Nocardioidaceae bacterium
GCGTCGTACTTCGCACCTTCGGTGCGGTAGACGAGGTCGGGCTGGTCCGCGCGCACCATCGGTCGGTTCGTCGGAATGGAGATCACCCCGAGCTTGTAGATTTTGTCGAACTCCGACGCCTCAGTCATGGCCGTGCCCGTCATACCGCCGAGCTTGTCGTAGAGCCGGAAATAGTTCTGCAGTGTGATCGTGGCCAGCGTCTGGTACTCCTCGCGGACCTGCACTTCTTCCTTCGCCTCGATGGCCTGGTGCAGACCCTCGTTGTAGCGGCGGCCGTGCAGCATGCGTCCGGTGTGCTCGTCGACGATCAGCACCTCTCCTTCGATGACCACGTAGTCGCGGTCGCGACGAAACAGCTCCTTGGCCTTGATGGCGTTGTTGAGGAACGAGATCAGCGGGGTGTTGACAGCGTCGTAAAGGTTGTCGATCCCGAGGTGATCCTCGACGCGTTCGATGCCCGGCTCCAACACCGACACCGTCCGCTTCTTCTCGTCGACCTCGTAGTCGACGTCGACCTGGAGCCGGCCGACGATCTTGGAGAACTCGTCGTACCACTTCACCGACTCGTCAGACGGCCCCGAGATGATCAGCGGCGTGCGAGCCTCGTCGATGAGGATCGAGTCGACCTCGTCGACGATCGCGAAGTTGTGCCCGCGCTGAACCAGATCCTCGATGCTGTTGGCCATGTTGTCGCGCAGGTAGTCGAAGCCGAACTCGTTGTTGGTGCCGTAGGTGATGTCGGCTAGATACGACTCCCGCCGCTGCGCCGGCGTCATCTGCGGCAGCACCATGCCGGTCGTCAGGCCGAGGAAGTGGTAGATGCGGCCCATCCACTCGGCGTGGTACCTCGCGAGGTAGTCGTTGACGGTGACCACATGCACGCCATTGCCGGTCAGAGCGTTGAGGTATACGGGCAGGGTGGCCACGAGCGTCTTGCCCTCCCCGGTCTTCATCTCCGCGATGTTGCCGTAGTGCAGGGCCGCACCACCCATGAGCTGTACGTCGAAATGGCGCTGACCCAGCACCCGCTTGGCCGCCTCGCGCACAGTGCCGAACGCCTCCGGCAAGAGGGCGTCGAGCGACTCGCCGTTCGCGAGGCGCTGCTTGAACTCGTCGGTCTGGGCTTGCAGCTCGTCGTCGCTCATGGCGACGAACTCGTCCTCGATCGCGTTCACCTGTTTAGCCGCAGCCTCAAGCTTGCGAAGCTGTTTGCCTTCGCCGATGCGCAGGACTTTATCGAGCAGAGCAGGCACGAGCGAGACTCCCTAGGGTGTGGATGCAACCTTGCCCATACTAGGCGACCACGAGAACGCTCAGGTGGAGTCGGCCAACGCCTTCAGGGCCGGACCGAGATCTCCCCGCGGCGCTACGGCGACATCACCTAGCCCCAACCAGCCCGCCAGCGACTCCAACTGTGCCCAGAGTCGCTGCGGTGTCTCCGTCGGAGCGGCTGGCTCCGCCCAGGCTCCCTGGACCAGCAGCGCACCGAGATGGCGGTCGCCCTTGAGGTCGACCCGTGCGACGATCCGCTCGCCGAGCAGGAACGAGTAGACGTAGTAGCCATAGACGCGCTTTGGCGCAGGGACGTAGATCTCGAGGCGGAAGCGGTAGTCGAAAAGCCGCTCGGTGCGGCCTCGCTCGAAGATCAGCGAGTCGAAGGGGCTCAGGAGGGCGCAGGCATCGGCGCGGCGGGGCAGCGAGGCTGCATGCCAGAGATAGGCGGGTCGCTTCCATCCTTCGACGGCGACGGGCAGCAGCTCCCCCGCCTCGACGAGTTCTGCGATCGCGTCGGCGGTCGGTTTCGGCTTGAGGCGGAAGTAGTCGCGCAGGCACTGCCCGGTGCCCACCCCATGGGCCTTGGCTGCGGCTCGGACCAAGGTGCGGTGCGCTTCGGCAGGGCTTGGGGTCGGTGTGTCGATGACGCTTCGGGGCAGCACCCGCCCCGGGAGGTCGTAGACCCTCTCGAAGGAAGAGTTCCGCCGGGCGGCCGAGACCTGTCCACTGTAAAAGAGCCATTCGAGCGCGATCTTGACATGGCTCCAGTTCCATCCCCAGTGCTCTTTGGTGCGTGGCGCGTCGTGCTCGATCTCTCGTGCCGTCAGTGGACCGCGGGTGGCGACCTCGTCCAACACCGAGGACACCAGGTCGGGTTGTTCTGCCCACACTCGCCGCATCGAGCCCCATGCGACATCCGCCGCTTCGGCCATGCGAAACCGCAGCGCTGGCTGGAGGTCCACCCGCAGATATGACGCTTCGTGACCCCAGTACTCGAAGAATCGCCGCGGCGCCGTGCCCGCTGCTCGGTGCAGAAACTCGACGTCGTACGGTCCGAGCCGGCTGAAGAGCGGCAGGTAGTGGGCGCGTCTGACCACGTTGACGGAGTCGATCTGGAGCAGGGCGATACGGCTCATGACCCGGGTGACCGCTCGCATGCCGACAACTGACGGCGGAGGGTCGCTGAAACCTTGAGCGGCCAGAGCCAATCGACGCGCCTGGCTTCGAGTGAGAGAGTCGCGGGTCACGGCGGCCCGGCCCGGCACCGTCAGGGCGTCAGGCGGATGACGCCGTAGTCGTAGCCTCGACGGCGGTAGACCACCGCGGGGTCCTCGCTCTCCTTGTCGATGAAGAGATAGAAGTCATGGCCGACGAGCTCCATCTCGTAAAGCGCCTGGTCGAGGGTCATCGGTGTTGCCTGGTGAGTCTTCTCCCGTACGACGAGGGGCCCGTCACCCATCACCGTCAGAGGTCCGACCTTGTGCATCCCGTCTGGAGTGTCTTCGAGCTCTGAGGCGTCCCCCCGCCCGTCACTCTCAGCGCCCAAGGCCTGCGCAAGCGACGTGGGGGTCCGCGAACCGTGGTGAATTCGGCGACGGTCGTGGGCCTTCCTGGCCTGGGCGCTCAACTTCTCGACGGCCCGGTCGAGTGCCGTCATCTTGTTCTCCGCTGCGGCCTCAGCACGCAGGATAGGGCCCTTGCTGCGGATCGTGATCTCCACCCCAACTGACTGATCCGCCAGTCGGGGGTTGTGCTCTTCTGAGACCTCGACGTCAATTCGAATGATGCGCTGGTCGAACTTCTCCAGCTTCGTCAGCTTCTCCTCGACATGATCGCGAAACCGGTCCGAGACTTCGCAATGACGACCCTTGACCACGATTTCCACGCGCGCCTCCTTGATTGGGAAGTATCTGCTTCGGGGACTCAATGGACACCCATCCGGCCGACCTGGTCTTCGTCCCCACATTCGCCTGCTGAGGCATTGCAGCTTGTGCCACGCCGACCTTCTCCCGGTGATGGTGGGCATGTGACCCACCGGCGGGGCAGGACTTATTACTAAGCCGCTCCGTGCTCAGCGATGCTGTCGACGAGGCGATCAACGCCTGCCTGAAGCACGCCTTACGTGGGCCGTTTCGCCAGCGGCTGGCATCGGCTTGCCGACGACGAACTCGATTCCTCGAGAAGCCGTCGACGCAACCACGGGCCCGGACGGGTGCCATCTGACAAACAGTAGTCGGTCATTCGACAAGCCGTGAGCGGTCTCAGCCAGCTACGCAAGGTCGGCCCGAGGGGTCAAGCCTCAGGTGCAGCGCTTCGCCGTAGCCGCCACGACGGCGACCCCCAGGACCTCGCCCCCGACGCCGCCCACCACCCGACACGCCTCCGAGGCAGTCGCGCCAGTGGTGATGATGTCATCGACCACGACTAGCGCCTGACCGTCGAGGCGTCGACCCGATTTGACGCAAAAGGCTCCGGCCAGGTTTTCTGCCCTCTCCCGCGCCGTCAGACCTGACTGGTCCCGGGTCTGGCGCGCGGCTGCCAGCACCGGCCGCACCGATGTGCGTACGGCGGCGGCTCGGAGTGCCTTCGCGCATTCCTTCGTCATCCGCAGCAATGGGTCGTGACCGCGTCCGATGACGGTCCGGCGACTCGAAGGAGCAGGTACGAGGTTCACCACGGCCACCCTTGCTCCGCGGCCATGGTGTGCCGCCAGAACGCCGAGGACGCTGACGGCCAGAGCCTGGCCCAGTGGCCTGGCCAGGCCGAGTTTCGCCTGCTCCTTGTGGGCGACCAACGCCGACCGGGCCACGCCGGCATACGTTGCCACACCGAGCACGATGGGGAGGCCGGCCGGGCACGGTGACGGCTCGGCGCGAAACGGCGGTCCGTGGAGCCTTGCACCACAGTCTCCGCAGAGAGCAGGGCCGGGGCGATGGCAGCCGACACACTCTGATCCCGCCAGCAGGTCGACGGCAGCGATGCTGAGATATCCGCCCGGGCACATCTATCGAGCATGGCTTCCTTCTCGCCACCTGGCCATGGTCGGGCTGAGGATGTGCAGCGACACCGCCATTCGGA
>JACCSH010000109.1 GCA_013813125.1 Nocardioidaceae bacterium
AAAGTAAAGGTCGACACCCGCGACGGAAGCTACCTCGGCCGCGTGTCGAGCTGATGAGTGCCCGGACCAAGGCCCGCAAGCGTGCGCTCGACATCTTGTTCGAGTCAGACCTCAGAGGGCTCGACACGGGAGCGACACTCGCCGAGCGCCAGGATGCGATTGCTGCGCTCAACAGCTACACGGTGACCCTCGTCGAGGGAGTCGCAGCTCATCGGGCCGAGATCGACGGCCTGCTTGGCTCGTACTCCGAAGACTGGCCGGTCGACCGGATGCCGGTGGTCGACCGCAACCTGCTGCGAATCGGCGTCTTCGAGATCCGGTACGTCGAGGAGGTGCCCGACGCCGTAGCCATGAGTGAGGCGGTGTCGTTGGCCAAGGAGCTGTCCACCGACGACTCACCGGCCTTTATCAACGGGTTGCTCGCACGAATCGCCGGCCTCGCCCCGATCGAGACTTCGGCGCAGGGGTCAACTGACGATGAGATCCAGGAGGTCGAAGCGCGGACTCACTCGTAGTCGGGGCGACGGCCGGGGCGCAAGACACCCCAGCTGATGAGTCGTTCGGCCAGCTGGCTGGGCGCCTCGTCATAGATGACGGCCAACGTCGTCAAGTCTTCTTGGCGGATCGACAGGACTTTCCCGTTGTAGTCCCCGCGCTGAGCCTGAATGGTCCCCGCGAACCTCGAGAGCGGACCCGCTTCGTTGAAGTCGAGCTGCTGGATGCGCTCGAGGTCGAGCACCAGACGTGGTGGGGCCTCTCGCGCGGCACCGAAGGCGTTTGCGCCCGGGAGAAGCTCGCTCATCGGGATTCCGTAGAAGTCGGCCAGCTCAGACAGGCGTTGCACAGTCACGGCCCGGTCGCCGCGTTCGTAGGAGCCGACGACGACGGCCTTCCAGACGCCGTTGGACTTCTCCTCGACGCCTTGAAGTGATAACCCTTGCTGTTGGCGAATGGCTCGGAGTCTCACTCCGAGTGCCCTCGCATAGTCCTGCGCCATGAGAATTCCCTTCCGCTGGTAACTGTATGTTACCTAATTCCGCCGGTTTGCATGCCATTTCGGGCGACAGAGGCGCTCCCATAGACATCAACATGTCACCGGGAGACGGTTCGGTGCTTGGGCTGCTGAGCTGGCGCTGTTAGCATTCGGCCAACAGACATCCTTTAACGAGCCGTCCAGTGAGGCGGAGAAGGAGGTCAGGCACCGTGTCGTCTGCGTCTCGCAGCCGCGTACCCACGCCTCCCTTCCGCGAGGTCCTCGATTCGTCCGACATCGCCCGTGCTCTCACCCGTATCGCGCACGAGATTCTCGAACGCAACAAGGGCTCCGCCGGCGTGATCCTGCTTGGCATACCCACCCGCGGGGTTCCGCTGGCCACCCGGATAGCCGCCGTCATGGCCGGCGTCGAGGGCGTTGAGATCGCCACCGGCTCCCTCGACATCACCATGTATCGCGACGATCTGCGGCTGCATCCCGCTCGCGCCTTGGAGCCCACAGACATCCCAACGGGGGGCATCGACGACGCCACCGTCGTCCTCGTCGACGATGTGCTTTTCAGCGGCCGTACCATCCGTGCCGCCTTGGACGCACTCAACGACGTGGGCCGCCCTGCGGCTGTGCAACTGGCGGTCCTGGTCGATCGCGGCCACCGCCAGCTGCCGATCCGCGCCGACTTCGTCGGCAAGAACCTGCCCACCTCTCTCAGTGAGACTGTTCAGGTCAGGCTGCGGGAGTACGACGACAAGGACGCCGTCATGATCTCGATCTCCGACGCCAGCGGGAGCCGATGATGAAGCACCACCTGCTCTCCAGCGCCGACCTGACTCGCGAGGATGCGCTCCTTGTCCTCGACACGGCCGCTGAGCTGCTCTCGCTGTCTGACCGGCCGATCAAGAAGCTGCCGACCTTGCGCGGCCGCACCGTCGTCAACCTCTTCTTCGAAGACTCGACGCGGACCCGCATCTCCTTCGAGGCGGCCGCCAAGCGACTGAGTGCCGACGTCATCAACTTCTCGGCCAAGGGGTCCAGCGTGTCCAAGGGCGAGAGCCTGAAGGACACCGCACTGACCCTCGAGGCAATGGGCGCTGACGCGGTAGTGATCCGCCACAGTGCCTCGGGTGCCCCGCATCGGCTGGCCAACAGCGGATGGGTGCGCTCCAGCGTGGTCAACGCCGGTGATGGAACTCATGAGCACCCCACTCAGGCACTGCTCGACGCCTTCACCATGCGCAGGCACCTCGGCGACCTGGACGGGCGGCGAGTCACGATCGTGGGTGACGTGCTGCACAGCCGGGTGGCCCGCTCGAACGCGCTACTGCTCAGCACCCTGGGGGCCGACGTCACGCTCGTCGCGCCGCCGACTCTGTTGCCGGTCGGAGTCGACACCTGGCCGGTCCAGACGTCATACGAGCTGGACAGCGCGCTGGACAAGTGCGACGCCGTGATGATGTTGAGGGTGCAGGCCGAGCGCATGGACGCGGCTTTCTTTCCCAGCGCACGGGAGTACAGCCGCCGTTACGGGCTCGACGACCGGCGCTTTCGGCGCCTCCAAGAACACGCGATCGTCATGCACCCTGGTCCGATGAACCGTGGGATGGAGATCTCGGCCGATGTCGCCGACTCAGCCCGCTCGGTCATCGTCGAGCAGGTCACCAACGGCGTCGCCGTACGAATGGCTGTGCTCTACCTGCTGCTCGGTGGAGCCGACCTCAGCAGGACCGACCCTCCTGACTTCGATCCGACGAAGGCCGAGGTTGTCTCATGACCGCCTACCTGATCAGCGGCGTCAGCGTCTGCGGCGCCGACAAGCCCAGCGACCTCCTGTTGTACGACGGCCGGATCGCCGACTCTGCCGAAGCGCCACCAGAGACGGTACGCATAGACGGCGGTGGGCTGGTGGCACTTCCTGGCCTTGTCGACCTGCACACCCACCTGCGTGAGCCGGGCCGCGAGGATGCCGAGACCGTGGAGTCAGGCTCACGGGCCGCCGCCATGGGCGGTTTCACCGCCGTACACGCGATGGCCAACACCGACCCGGTGGCCGACACGGCGGGAGTGGTCGAGCAGGTGTGGCACCTCGGGCAGAGCGCCGGCTACTGCGATGTGCGGCCGGTCGGGGCGGTCACTGTCGGGCTGCGCGGCCAACAGCTGGCCGAGCTGGGCGCGATGGCCGACTCCGACGCGCATGTCAGGGTCTTCTCCGACGACGGTGTCTGTGTGAGCGACGCGGTGCTAATGCGAAGGGCGCTGGAGTATGTGAAGGCCTTCGACGGTGTCGTCGCCCAACACGCCCAGGAGCCGCGACTGACAGAGGGCGCGCAGATGAACGAGAGCGCCATGTCCGGCGTGCTCGGGATGCGAGGCTGGCCGGCCGCCGCTGAGGAGGCGGTGATCGCGCGCGACTGCCTGCTGACCGGGCACGTCGGCTCGCGGCTGCACGTCTGCCATGTCTCGACGGAGGGCTCGGTCGAGCTGATCCGGTGGGCCAAGAGCAAGGGCTGGGACGTGACCGCAGAGGTCACACCGCATCACTTGCTACTCACCGATGACCTCGTCGCGACCTACGACCCGATCTACAAGGTCAACCCTCCGCTGCGCACGAAGGCCGACGTCGAGGCGCTGCGTGCGGGGCTCGCCGACGGCACCCTCGACTGCGTCGCCACCGACCACGCACCTCATCCGATCGAGGACAAGGAGTGTGAGTGGGAAGCGGCCGCCATGGGCATGCTCGGTCTGGAGACGGCGCTGAGCGTGGTGCAGCAGACAATGGTCGACACCGGCCTGCTGGACTGGGCGGCAGTGGCGGATCGGATGTCTGTCCGGCCGGCGCGGATCGGCCGTGTCGCGGACCATGGACTGCCGCTGGCGGTGGGCGCTCCTGCCAATCTCGTGCTCTACGACCCGGGCGGAAAGCGGATCGTCGAACCGAAGCGCCTTCAGTCGTTGTCACGCAATACCCCTTATCGGGGGATGGAACTGCCGGGCTCGGTCGTCGCGAACTTCCTCCGGGGACGCGCAACCGTGCTCGACGGACAGTTGCAGTGACTCCCGCCTCGACCGACGACCGACCGGTCACGAGCCGTGCGCCCCTGGCTCTGTTGGTGCTCGAGGACGGACGCGTGTTTCGAGGCGAATCCTTCGGAGCGGTCGGCGAGACGATCGGGGAGGCGGTCTTCGCCACAGGGATGACTGGCTATCAAGAGACACTGACCGATCCGTCGTACCACCGCCAGGTCGTCATCATGACCGCTCCACACATCGGCAACACGGGTGTGAACCTCGACGACGCCGAGTCAGACAGGATGTGGGTGGCGGGCTACGTCGTGCGCGACCCCGCGCGGAGGCCGAGCAGTTGGCGCGCCACGTCGACACTCGATGCCGAGCTGAAGGCTCAGGGCGTGGTGGGGATTTCCGGTATCGATACCCGAGCGCTCACCCACCATCTGCGCGAATGCGGCGCCATGCGTGTCGGAATCGCTACTGGTTCGACTGACCCCGGTGCGTTGCTTGAGCGGGTACGCCGGGCGCCTCCGATGGCCGGGGCTGCCCTGGCCGCTGAGGTGAGCACGCCCCGGCCCTACACGGTTCCTGCCGTCGGGGAGCGCCGGTTCAAGGTCACAGCCCTCGACCTCGGCATCAAGTCCACGACACCGCGGCGGATGGCTGAGCGGGGCATCGAGGTCGACGTACTGCCGGCCTTGTCCAGCCTCGACGAAGTGTTGGCGACCGAGCCTGACGGGGTGTTCTTCAGCAACGGGCCGGGGGATCCGGCCACCGCGGATCACGCCATCGAACTGCTGCGTCAGGTGCTGGCACGCCGCCTCCCGTATTTCGGGATCTGCTTCGGCAACCAGCTGTTCGGTCGGGCTCTGGGCTTCTCCACCTACAAGCTGAAGTACGGGCACCGGGGGATCAACTCACCGGTGGTCGATCTCAGCACGGGCCGGGTCGAGGTGACCGCGCACAACCATGGCTTCGCGGTCGGCTTGCCGGGCCGCGGAGAGGGGCGCCGTGCGGTCGGCTTGCCGGGCCGCGGAGAGGGGCGCCGTGCGGTCGGCTTGCCGGGCCGCGGAGAGGAGCGCCGTACGGTCGGCTTGGCGGGGGGCGAAACCGCCGTGGAGACGCCGTACGGGTTGGCCGAGGTCAGCCACGTGTGCCTGAACGACGGCGTGATCGAAGGGCTTCGGCTGGTCGACGGCGAGGGGCGACTGCTGGCGTTCTCGGTGCAGTATCACCCGGAGGCGGCTGCCGGCCCCCATGACGCTGACTACTTGTTCGACCGATTCTGCGACCTGATGTGCGAGCGATCACCGTCGGGATCGGGGAAGCGATCCAATGCCTAAACGGAGCGACATCGAGTCGGTGCTGGTGATCGGTTCCGGTCCGATAGTGATCGGTCAGGCATGCGAGTTCGACTACTCCGGGACGCAGGCCTGCCGGGTGCTCAAGGCCGAGGGTTTGCGGGTGGTGCTGGTCAACTCCAACCCCGCCACGATCATGACCGACCCCGAGGTGGCGGATGCGACGTATGTCGAGCCGATCACGTCGGAGTTCGTCGCCAAGGTGATCGACAAGGAGCGCCCCGACGCACTGCTCGCGACCCTCGGTGGCCAGACCGCGCTCAACTGCGCGATGGAGCTCGCGTCCGACGGGACGCTGGACAAGTACGACGTCGAGCTGATCGGCGCCTCGATCCGAGCGATAGAGGCGGGCGAGAACCGTCAGACCTTCAAGGGCATCGTGGAGTCGATCGGCGGCAGGGTCGCGCGGAGCCGAATATGTTCCTCGATCGGCGACTGCCGGGCCGCCGCTGACGAACTTGGATATCCGCTCGTCGTGCGCCCGTCGTTCACGATGGGTGGCGCGGGCTCCGGGATGGCGTACGACGAGGACGGCCTGCGCCGCATCGTCGGTGCGGGGTTGGATGTCAGCCCCACCACAGAGGTGCTGCTCGAGGAGTCGCTCCTCGGCTGGAAGGAGTACGAGCTAGAGGTGATGCGAGACGGCCACGACAACACTGTGATCGTGTGCTCCATCGAGAACCTTGACCCGATGGGCGTGCACACGGGCGACTCGATCACTGTGGCGCCGGCCATGACCCTGACCGACCGCGAGTTCCAGACCATGCGGGACACGGCCATCGCCATCATCCGTGCGGTGGGGGTGGATACCGGTGGCTGCAACATCCAGTTCGCGGTCAACCCGCGCGACGGCCGGCTGATCGTCATCGAGATGAATCCCCGCGTGTCCCGCTCCAGCGCGCTCGCCTCCAAGGCGACCGGCTTTCCGATCGCCAAGATCGCGGCCAAGGTCGCGATCGGCTACTCCCTCGACGAAATCCCGAACGACATCACGCGTGAGACCCCGGCCAGCTTCGAGCCGACTTTGGACTACGTCGTGGTCAAGGTGCCGAGGTTTGCCTTCGAGAAGTTTCCGGCGGCCGATCGCACGCTGACGACCTCGATGAAGAGTGTCGGGGAGGCGATGGCGATCGGACGCAACTTCACCGAGGCGCTGCAGAAGGCGCTGCGGTCGCTGGAGCAGCCCGGAGCTGCCTTCTCCTGGGCCGGCGCGCCTCAGGATGCAGATGAGCTGCTCACGCGTGCCGCCACCCCGCATGATGGCCGCTTGCAGCTGGTGATGCGGGCTCTCCAGGCCGGTGCCGGCATCGACGACATCCATCGGACCACCGGCCTCGACCCGTGGTTCGTCGACCAGCTCGCGCTGATTAACGAGGTGGCAACCCAGGTCCGGGCTGCGGAGACCCTGACACCGGAGCTGCTACGGCTCGCCAAACGACACGGCTTCTCCGACGTACAGCTGGGTGAGCTGGCGGGTATGACGGAAGTCGTAGTGCGCGGGGTGCGCCACGCGCTCGGGGTCCGGCCCGTCTACAAGACCGTCGACACGTGTGCTGCTGAGTTCGCCGCCACAACGCCCTACCACTACTCGTCGTACGACGAGGAAACCGAAGTGCAGCCCCGTGAAAAGCCTGCCGTGATCATCTTGGGCAGCGGCCCCAACCGGATCGGCCAGGGCATCGAGTTCGACTACTCGTGTGTGCATGCGTCGATGGCCTTGTCCGCTGCCGGTTTCGAGACCGTGATGGTCAACTGCAACCCCGAGACCGTCTCGACCGACTACGACAGCTCCGACCGGCTGTACTTCGAGCCGCTCACGCTCGAAGATGTGCTCGAGGTGGTGGCCGCCGAGACGCGTGCCGGACCGATCGCCGGGGTGCTGGTGCAGCTCGGCGGCCAGACCCCCCTCGGGCTGGCGGCGGGCTTGACCGATGCGGGTGTGCCGATCGTGGGGACGAGCGCTGAGGCGATCCATCTCGCCGAGGACAGAGGGGCCTTCGGACATGTGCTGGCGACAGCGCAACTTCCCGCTCCCCGCCACGGCACGGCTGTCTCCTTCACCGAAGCCCGCGCAGTGGCCGCCGAGATCGGCTACCCGGTGCTGGTCCGGCCCTCCTTTGTACTGGGTGGACGCGGAATGGAGATCGTGTACGACGACGGGGCGCTTCGCGGTTACATCGAGCGGGCCACCGAGATCTCACCGGCGCATCCCGTCCTCGTCGACCGCTTCCTCGACGACGCCATCGAGGTCGACGTGGATGCGCTCTACGACGGGACCGACCTCTACCTCGGTGGGGTGATGGAGCACATCGAGGAGGCAGGGATCCACTCTGGCGACTCCGCCTGCGCCTTGCCACCCATCACTCTCGGACGCGAAGACATCGAACGCATCCGCCGCTCGACGCGTGTCATCGCAGCGGGGGTTGGCGTCTGCGGTCTGATCAACATCCAGTTCGCGGTGGCCGCTGACGTCTTGTACGTGCTGGAGGCCAACCCCCGTGCCTCTCGGACCGTGCCGTTCGTTTCCAAGGCCACGGGGACTCCCTTGGCGAAGGCGGCCGCACGGATCATGTTGGGGGCGACGATCGCCGAGCTACGAAGCGAGGGAATGTTGCCGACTGACGGCGATGGGGCCGACGTTCCTGACTCCGCTCCGGTGGCGGTGAAGGAGGCGGTCATGCCGT
>JACCSH010000128.1 GCA_013813125.1 Nocardioidaceae bacterium
GCCTCGATCGGGTCAGTCGGGGACTCCTTCGATAACGCCATGGCCGAGTCGGTCATCGGCCTGTACAAGAATGAATGCGTCAAGATCGACGGACCCTTCATGACCGTCGATCAACTCGAGCTAGCCACACTGTCGTGGGTGCACTGGTTCAACGAGCACCGGCTGCACTCCTCAATCGGCTACCTCCCACCAGTCGAGTACGAACAGGCCTACTACCGCCAAATCGCCTCCCAGCAGCACCCGCTGCCGGGAGAACTGACCCTCCACTAAACCCGGGGCGGTTCAGAACGATATGGCGTCTGTCCGCAGTTTTTGGTGCAATATCGTGCCAACTCATGATGAGGCTGCGCAGCTTGACGTCAGTTGATGCGGTGGGCTCCTTGTGCGGGTTCAGGTGTCCAGACCATCGGCTGCTCCCAGCCGCGCTCGTCGTATGCCGATTGGACTCGACTCGTCACCGACTCGACATCGCCTTTCCGGCACAACACAACCGCGCATCCGCCAAACCCGCCGCCCGTCATCCGCGCGCCCAGCGCTCCACCGGACAGCGCGGCGTCGACGAGCACATCGAGTTCCTCGCACGAGATCTCGAAGTCGTCTCGCATCGACTCGTGCGAGGAGGTCAGATAGGTGCCGATGTCCGCCGGGCTACCGGTGTCGAGGACGGCGGCCACTCGCTGCACGCGGTCGATCTCGCTTACCACGTGAGAGGCGCGTCGACGCAGCCGGTCATCTGGTAGCGAGGAGGCTTGGTCGAGGGTCGCATCCCGTAACGAGCCCACGCCGAGAGCGTCTGCTGCCGCCTCACAGTCGCGACGCCGGTCGCCGTACTCGCTGCCCACGAGTGAGTGGCGCGCCTGGCTGTCGATCAGCAGCAACGTCAACCCGGACGCGGACGGAGCGAAGGGAATCAGCCGGGTCTCCATGGAGCGGCAGTCGAGCAGCAGGAGGTGCTCGGACTGGCACAGCATCGAGGCGAGCTGATCCATCGTCCCCGTCGGAACCCCGACGAAGTCGTTCTCGGCAATGCGAGAAACGTCAGCAAGCTCGCGCGCGTCAAAACCGAGGGAGCATTCGTCGTTGATCGCCGAGGCGACCGAGCAGGTCAGCGAAGCCGAGGACGACAACCCTGCCCCTAGTGGCACGTTGCTGGACAGTGCGATGTCGAGGCCGGGCAGCGTGGTGCCCCGTTGCCGCAGCGCCCAGACGATTCCGGCGACATAAGCTACCCACTCCTCGACGTCGCCAGGTGAGACTGTCGTCGCGAACTCGGCTTCGCCGACATCCTCTGATGCCACCTTCACTGCATCGTCTGACCGAGCCGCCACCCTCGCCGTGGTGACGAACGGCAGGGCGAAGGGCAACACAAGGCCGTCGTTGTAGTCGACGTGCTCGCCGATCAGGTTGACGCGGCCGGGGGCCGCCCAGGTGCTGGTCATGTCGCGAGCCAACCCGCGGGCGAGGTTCCTGCTGCCCGCCGCTTAGGCACGACGACCTCCTTGTTGTATGGCGTCCCGGCTGGCGCGCCTGGCACGAGGGTAGAACCTGACCCAGCGCCGCGCATGCCGGTTCAGCTAGGACGTGCAGGCCGGCCTTGCCAGCCACTCGTCCTTGATGAGGTCGAAGCGGATCATGTCGACCACCGAGCCGTCGTCGAGCAGATAGCACTGACGGTCGCGACCGGTCTCGGTGAAGCCGCACGCGCGAGCCACCGCATGGGAGCCGACGTTCCCGTCCGCTGCGCCGAGACTGACCCGTTCCAGACCAACCCCGCCTTCCTCCTCAGAGTTGAACGCATGGCCGAGCGCCAGCCGTATCCCCTGACTGAGCAGGCCGCGACTCCGCGAGTCCGGGTGGGTGCGGTAGCCGATCTCTCCTGACTTGTGGTCACGGCCGCCAAGGTCGAACAAGCTGAGGCTGGCAAGATAGCGATCGGAAGCGGGATCGGCGATGGTCCAGGTGACGGACGCCCCAGTCGACGGCCCAACAGACCGTGCCGCTAGCGCCCGTCGAAACGCATCCGGTGTGCGGGGGAGGGGGATAGCCGCAAGCCACCGCACTGACTCGGGGTCGGACGTCGTTTCGAGGAACCGCGCCTCATCCGAGGCAGTCATCTGGCGAAGCACGACGTCGCGACCGGTGAGCCGGGGAACCTCGAGCCAACGAGTCTTCGGCTCTCGTGAGTCGTCCCGGTGCAGCATGCCGAACCACCCGTCGAGCAACTCGCCGCGGGAGTCGAGCCAAGCGGTGAGGGTGCCGCCGAAGCTGAAACCGGTTCGCCAGGCCAGTCGGCGGGACGCTTCGTTGCCGATCTTCGCCATCCAGATCACATTCTGGAAGCCGCATTCGGCAAAGCCGTAGTCGAGAATTAGGTTTGCTGCCGTCGTCATCACCCCCCGGCCCCTGATGTCTGGGTGCGCACCGAACGCGATCTCTGCCCGTGCACCGCCGTGGTCGCGGAGGGAGATCGATCCACTGAATCTACGTCGCCCGTCAGGGTGAGTGGACTCGATTGCGAACACCCGTGCCTTGCCGGAATGCCAGGCCGCTGGAATATGTTCAGTCACCCAGTCGCGGCCCATTTCGGTGTCATATCCAAGTGGAACCATTGTGTTGTCGACCGACAGGGGGTCGCGGCACTGCTCGACGATGCCCGGTATGTCACTCAACCGGTGCGCCCGCAGGACCACATCACCAGAGGTGAGTGTGGGCACCTCCTCGGGGAACCTCATCGCCATACCCTGCCTCGGGGGGATCGCGTGCTCAACTGATTTGCCTCGACTGAGGCTATACGCTTGGTGTCATGGATGGCATCGGCGTGCTTGCGGACGTCTTGGGGAGCTGCCCGGACGATCCCGTCGGCGGTTTGGACGAGCCTCTTAGACCTGAGTGCCGCTGCGCCGAACCTCATGAAGCTGAGGTCCCCCGGTGAGCGGCACGCTCAGGGACATCGCGCTGGTGGCGGCGTTTATCGTCGCCGGCAGCCTCTTCGTGCTGGCCGAGATGGCGCTCATCTCGCTGCGCGACAGCCAGGCAAGGGCTCTTGCGGACAAGGGACGTCGGGGTGCTTCGGTTGCCGAGCTGCACGCCGACCCCAACCGGTTCCTCGCCGCAGTCCAGGTGGGGGTGACGTTGTCGGGCTTTCTCTCGGCAGCCTTTGGGGGTGCCCGGCTGAGCGGCAGCCTCGCACCCGTTTTCGAGCGGTGGGGGATGTCGGAAAGCTGGGCCAGCACGACGGCCCTCGTCGTCATCACGCTCATCATCTCCTACGCCTCACTTGTCGTGGGTGAGCTGGTTCCCAAGCGGCTAGGCCTGCAGAGGGCCGAGTCGGTGTCTTTGTTGGTGGCGCCGACGGTCGACCGCATCGCGAAACTGGCTCGGCCGGTCATCTGGGTGCTCTCTGCGTCGACCAATGTGGTGGTCCGTCTGCTGGGCGGGGACCCCAAGGCGCAGCGCGAGCAGATCAGTGACGCCGAGATCAGGGAGCTGGTATCGGGCTCTGAGACGTTGGGGGCTGAGGAACGCCGGATTGTGCAGGACGTGTTCGAGGCAGGGGACCGGCAGATTCGCGAAGTGATGATCCCTCGCACCGAGGTGGACTTCATTGACGCGCGCACGCCGGCGTACAAAGCGGCGCAGTTCGCCTTGGAGCGACCGCATTCGCGCTACCCGGTGATCGGGGAGTCCTCAGACGACGTCGTCGGCTTTGTGCATGTGCGCGATCTGTTCAACCCTGGGCTGGCCGGGCGTTCGGTGCGGGTGCAGGAGATCACCCGGGACGTGCTGCTGCTGCCGTCGACGAAACCGATACTCTCGGCTCTGAGCGACATGAGGCGCGAGGGTTCACACCTTGCGATCGTCGTCGATGAGTACGGCGGAACCGCAGGCATCATCTCGTTGGAGGACCTCCTCGAAGAGCTCATCGGCGATATCCGAGACGAGTATGACGCCGACCAACCAGAGATCACCCGGTCTCTGACCGGCGAGCTGGAACTCGATGGCTTGCTGAACCTGGACGACTTCGAGGACGAGACCGGGTTGGCCCTGCCGGAGGGGCCGTACGAGACCGTGGCCGGCTACATCATGCAGCAGCTCGGACACGTTCCAGCCCCAGGTGATACGGCAGCGATCGACGGCCACAAGTTGACGGTGCTGGAGCTGGACGGGCGCCGGATATCTCGGGTCAAGGTGGAGGCAACGGGGACCGAGCCCCCACCGGCGGGAGCGGCTCTGAACGGCGCTACGGCCACCGCGGCGGACGAGTCCGCCGATCCTGACGCCAGGCTCCGCGAGCCCGAACGCCCAGCGCAAGCGCAGACAGACTCCTGAGGATCGACGCCTGCGCGAATGTGCGCCACCTCGGTACTTTGGCACAATGACGGGCATGTCAGAGCCAGCCCCCGTTCCCGCGCGTCCACGGGTCCTCTCGGGGATTCAACCGACCGCTGACTCTTTCCACCTGGGCAATTATCTCGGAGCAGTTCGGCAATGGGTGGCTCTCCAGTTCGACTCCGACGCCTTCTACTGCATCGTCGACCTGCATGCGATCACCGTCGAGCATGATCCGGAGGTGCTGCGCCGGCGTACGCTCGGCGCTGCCGCCCAGTTGCTCGCCTTGGGGCTGGATCCGAAGCAGTGCACGCTGTTCGTCCAGTCACATGTGCCCGCGCACGCGCAGCTCGCCTGGGTGCTGGGGTGTCTGACGGGTTTCGGCGAAGCCGCCCGGATGACGCAGTTCAAGGACAAATCGGCAAAGGGCGGCCAGGACCGTACGTCGGTGGGGCTGTTCACCTACCCGATTTTGCAGGCTGCGGACATCTTGCTCTACCAGGCGAATCGCGTACCGATCGGCGAGGACCAACGCCAGCACCTGGAGCTGACCAGAGATCTCGGTGGACGGTTCAACTCCCGGTTCGGTCAGACGTTCGTGCTGCCAGAACCGCACATCCTGAAGGAGACGTCAAAGATTCTCGACCTGCAGGATCCGTCAGCCAAGATGAGCAAGTCATCCTCGTCACCCGCCGGTCTCTTGGAGCTGCTGGAGGAGCCCGCGCTGGTGGCGAAGAAGATTCGCTCAGCCGTCACAGACTCCGGTCGCGAGGTGTGCTTCGACCCGGAGGCGAAGCCTGGTGTCTCCAATTTGCTCACCATCTACTCGACTCTCACCGGGCGCACGATGGACGACATCGCAAGCGAGTACGACGGTCGCGGCTACGGCGATCTCAAGAAGGACCTGGGCGGCATCGTGGCGGACTTCGTCACCCCGTTCAGGCAGCGCACGATCGAACTTCTCGACGACCGGGTCGAGCTGGAGTCGGTTCTCATCGAGGGAGCAGGCAGGGCCGGTGAAGTGGCGAGCAAGACACTCGCCGACGTCTACGACCGCGTGGGCTTCGCCCGGGCTCGCTGACGCTTTCGCGAGGGTAGGGTCAACCAATGTCCACGATCGGCGTAGCGATAGCCGTGCCCGAGCCGTACGCGACCGAACTGCAGGCCCACCGCGAGACATTCGGCGATCCGCGAGCCAGCTCCATCCCCACGCACGTCACCTTGGTGCCACCGACGGACGTGGGGGGTGCCATGGGCGTGGTGAGCCGACACCTTGGCGCCGTGGCCTGCCGACACGCGCCGTTCGGCATGCGGCTGCGGGGAACGGCGACCTTTCGCCCCATCTCCCCGGTTGTGTTCATCTCCGTCACGGAGGGAATCTCGTCCTGCGAGCTGCTCGCCGACGACATCAGGAGGGGTCCGCTGGAGCAGCGCTACGTATTTCCCTATCATCCGCACGTGACAATCGCTCACGATCTGGATGACGCCGCTCTCGACGTCGCCTACGAGACCCTTTCGGACTATGACGCATCCTTCACGGTCGAGTCCTTCCAGCTTTTCGAGCACATTGAGGGCGTCTGGCGTCCGGCTTCGAGCTTCGCTCTGACTGCCGACGCTTGAGTCCCAGAGCAAGGAGTTCCATGCCGGAGGCAAAGTCCGACAAGACGACCGGAGTCAAGGCGCGGCTGCAGGCGGCGCGCGAACGGTTCCCCCTCCTCGACCATCTCGTGAAGATGGTCGAGCACTACAACTTGGTCGAAGGGAACCTGCTCGCTGGGGCCGCAACCTACTTCGGCTTCCTGTCTTTCTTTCCGATCCTCGCAATGGCGTTCGCAGTGGTCGGCTATGTGAGTGTTGCCTACCCAGACGCCCAAGCGAACCTTGTCGAGGCCATCGAGCAGATCTTCCCCGGTATCGTCAGCCCCGACGATGAGCCCGGCAGGATCAGCCTTCGTCAGATCGAGAACTCCAAGGCTGCAGCGGGCATCCTTGGCTTTCTCGGTGTCCTCTACTCCGGTCTGAACTGGATCTCCGGGTTGCGCACAGCCCTGCAGGATGCCTTCGAGATTCCGCGCGAAAGCAAGGGCAACTTCCTCGTGGGCAAGGGCATCGACCTGATGGCGTTGGCAGTCATTGGTGCCATCTTGATCGTGTCCGTCGGTATTGCTGGCGTCGTGCAAGGCTTCGCCGACATCGTGCTCGGATGGGTTGGGCTCGACGACACGATGCTCGGTCCGCCGCTGATCTGGCTGCTCGCTGTGGTGCTCGGGATCGCATCCAGCACGCTGTTGTTCTTTGTGATGTACAAGATGCTCGGCCGACCGGGCATAGCGAACAAGGCGATCTGGCAGGGCGCGCTGCTCGGCGCCGCTGGTTTCGAGGCCCTCAAGCTGATCGTCGTCAAGGTGCTCGGCGGTGTCGGCGGATCGGCGTTTGCGCCGCTCGCGATCGCCATCACCTTGGTGGTCTGGATCAACTACTTCTCGCGTCTGGTCGTCTACGGGGCGTCGTGGGCTATGACGTCCCCGGATGCGCACGAGATGATCGACCGGCGTACCGATGCGTCCCTGGCAGCAGTTGTTCGCGCAGACGTCGCCGATGAGGAGGCACGGGTCACTCCAGCAGCAGCCATGGCGCTCAGAGACGCAGATGCCGGCCCAGTTGGACGCTTCGACGCCGGCAGCGCGGTGATCGGTGCGGCTGCGGCCTTTCTGGCGGCTGCTCTTCTCGGGCGCCGCGATTGATCTCGAGGAGGCCGGACGCATGAGTGCTCACCAGCCACGCCGAGCTGACGTCGAGGAGGCGGCTTTTCGCCTGGGCGGCGCGATTCGTCGTACACCCGTCATGACGCTGGCCCCAGGAGAAACCGGCCTCGATGGTCACGTTGCGTTGAAGCTCGAGCTGATGCAGCACAGCGGGTCGTTCAAGGCTCGTGGTGCGTTGAACTCAGTCCTCTGCCTGCCACCTGGCACCACAGCCGTGTGTGCTGCCTCGGGCGGCAACCATGGGGGAGCAGTGGGCTGGGCGGCGCGACGCAGCGGCATCACGGCCGATGTTTTCGTGCCGACCACCGCCCCCGCGGCCAAAATCGACCGGATCCGTGGCTACGGAGCTCGCGTGCATCTCGTCGAGGGCACGGTCCGGGAGGCTCTGCAGGCTTGCCTCTCGTTCTCGCAAGCCGAGGGTGCCGCCCTGGTCCATCCCTATGACGCTTTCGAGACAGTGGCAGGCGCGGGAACTATGGGCTTGGAGCTCGAGGAGCAGGTACCCGACGCCGACCTGGTCGTCGTCGCCTGCGGAGGCGGAGGTCTGTACGCCGGCTTGGCCGCCTCGTTCGAGACAGTGGCAGATGTGCAGCCGGTGGAGCCCGATCGCTGCCCGGGCCTGGCAGCGTCACTCGCGGCGGGCAGACGGGTGGAGGTGGCCGTCGGAGGAGTCGCCGTGGACTCCCTCGGAGCGGCGTCAGTTGGCCAGATCGCCTTCGAGTCCGCTCAGGAGTCAGGGGTGAAGCCGGTCTTGGTGGCAGACGAGGACATCACGGCTGCCCGCGGCTACTTGTGGGACCGGCTGCGGGTGCTGGCCGAGCCTGGTGCCTGTGTGGCGCTCGCTTCGCTGTTGGGCGGTCAGGTCGCCGTACGCGCAGGGCAGACCGCCATCGTTGTCGTCTCCGGCGGAAATCACACGTCGCTCCCATGACCTGCGCTGGAGGCGCGGTAGGGGTCAGCGGCGGAAGATGAGGGCGCGCTTAACCTCTTGGATCGCCTTTGTCACCTCAATGCCACGCGGGCAGGCTTCGGTGCAGTTGAAGGTGGTGCGGCAACGCCATACACCCTCATTGTCGTTGAGGATCTCGAGCCGCTGGTCGGTGCCCTCGTCTCGGCTGTCGAAGATGAATCGGTGCGCTCCCACGATGGCTTGCGGGCCGAAGTACTGGCCATCGGCCCAATAGACTGGGCAGGACGTGGTGCAGGCCGCACAGAGGATGCACTTGGT
>JACCSH010000131.1 GCA_013813125.1 Nocardioidaceae bacterium
ATGCGCGACACCGCACAGATGATCAAAGCGAGAGTCGGCATCGAGGTGGTGACACTCGACCACGGCAGTTGGGACATGCACTCACGGGTCGGAAAGGTCGACGCGACCAGCCCGGTCAGCATGGCAGGCATGGCAACTACCTTGGCCCAAGGCCTTGCCGCGTTCTTCGCCGACCTTGGTGTCGAAGGTGACCGGGTGACCTTGGTGACCTTGACCGAGTTCGGTCGGAGGGTCACGGAGAACGGCACGCAGGGGCTCGACCATGGCTGGGCGAACTCGACGCTGCTGCTGGGCGCTGGAGTTCGAGGTGGGCGCTACTACGGAACCTGGCCCGGGCTCGACAACCTCGCCGATGGCGACTTACGCGTCACGACGAACTATCGAAGCGTGCTGTCGGAAGTCGTGACCAGCAGGTTCGGGGTATCCACCTCAGCGGTGTTCCCGAACTTCCAACCTGAGCCCGTCGGAGTGATGAGCTAACGCGTGGGCGGCCCCTGGTCGTCATATTGCACGCAAATTGGAAGAGCCTTGTAGATTCGGCGCCGTGACTGCCGATCCGACCGTTCCCGTCGTGAGCCGCACCCTCGATAACGGTTTGCGGGTCGTCGTCAGCCCTACCCCCGGCCTCGGCGTCGTGGCCGTGAACCTCTGGTACGACGTGGGATCGCGTCACGAGGAGCCGCACCGCCAAGGATTCGCGCATCTGTTCGAGCACCTGATGTTCCAGGGTTCTCGACACGTCAAGCCAGGCGACCACTTCGCGCTGCTGCAAGGACACGGCGCATCGCTCAACGCAACCACCTCATTCGACCGCACCAACTACTACGAGTCGCTGCCTGCCGGTGCACTCGACCTGGCGCTGTGGCTCGAGGCCGACCGGATGGCCTACCTCGATGACGCGTTGACCCAGGAGAACTTCGACAACCAGGTCGACGTCGTCGCCCAGGAGCGCAGCCAACGGATGGACAACGTGCCCTACGGCACGGTTTTCGAGAAGGCGCTGCCGTTGATCTTCGACGCTGAGCACCCCTATGGACACCTGCCGATCGGCAACATGCGGCACCTCGCGGAGGCGACACTCGACGAGGTGAGTGCGTTCCATTCCACCTACTACATGCCCAGCAACGCCGTGCTCACGATAGTGGGAGACGTGACTGAGTTCGAGGCGCTGCGCAAGGCCGAGCAGTACTTCGGGCACATCGCACCCGGCACGCCACCCGATCGATCGCTACCGCAGCCCCTCCCCCCTGTCGCTGAGCCGGTCCGCCTCGATGTGTCAGAGGACGTTCCGATGCCGGCGATCTGGTTCGCTCTCAGGCTGCCTGCCGACTCACCGACCGGGCGGGAACTGGCGGCTGTCGGCCTCGCGAGCAGCATTGTGGGCGAAGGAGACACCAGCAGACTGCATCGGCGTCTGGTGCGCCACGACCAGACCGCCATGTCGGCGGGGCTCGGCATCAATGAGCTGATCGCCGGCAACGCGCTGGGCATCGGCTCAGTGCATGCCGTGCCAGGGCAAGGTCTCGACGAGATCGCCCAGGTGTTCGACGAGGTGGTCAGCCAATTTGCAGTCGTTGGGCCAACCCAGCTCGAGCTCGACGTCGCACGCGCCCAGGCCGAACGCGACTGGCTCGACGCGATGAGCACCGCGGCCGGGAGGGCCGACGCGTTGTCAGGCTGCGCGTTGCTCTTCGGTGACCCCGCGCTGCTCAACGAGCGCCTGCCGGTGCTGCAGGCCATCACCGCCGACGAGGTGCAATCGGCGGCACAGAGGTGGCTGACGTCCGCTGTCCACGCCCAGGTGCGGGTCGTACCGAGTGCGACCGGCCAAACCGAAGATGCGAGGGCCGTCGAGAGAGCCGACGCGGCCGCGGGGCCGGACTCGTCAGGAGCAGCGATATGACGGCTCAGCTCTCCCCACCGACCGTCCGTCCGGCCGATGACTGGCGCTTCCCCAAGGCGACTGAACATCGACTGACGAACGGGATGAGGGTGCTGGCCTACCACTGCCCGGGGCAGTTCGTGATCGCCGCCTCTTTGCTGTTCGAGGTGTCACTCGAGGTGGAGAGAAGAGACAAGGAGGGTGTGGCGGCTCTGGTCGCCCGCTGCCTGACCCAAGGCGCCGCTGGCAGGTCGGCTGAGGAGTTCGCTGACGCCCTGGCTCTGTGCGGTGCAGACCTCGGGGCATCCGCCTCGCATGATGGCTTCTCGGTGCACCTCTCGACGCCGGTGCCGCATCTCAGCGTCGCACTGCGTTTGATGGCCGACGCGGTCACGGCTCCGGCCTTCGACCGCTTTGAGTTCGAACACGAGAAGCAGCTGCGACTGCAAGAGATCGAACAGGCCGGCGCTTATCCGCAACATGTCGCGGGGGAGCAGCTCAACGCCGCATTTTTCGCGGACAGCCGCTCGGCGAGACCCATCGGCGGCTGGACCGAGACCGTCGAGGCGATCGAGCGGAACGACGTGGCCACCTTCGCCCGTGACCACCTTCAACCGGTCACTGCGACAATGATCATCGCCGGAGACTTCGGAACCGTCGATCCCATCGCGGAAGTCGGGCAAGCCTTTCAAGATTGGCGACACGTCGGTCGCCCAGCGCCGCCGAGGGAACCGGTAGAAACCGCAGTCTCGCCCCAGGTGGTCCTGGTCGACTGGCCGCAATCACCGCAGTCGACCCTGCGCATCGCGGGTCGCGCTGTTACCAGAGACGATCAGCGATGGCAGGCGATGTTCGTCGCGAACCACGCAGTCGGCGGCAGCTTCTCCTCGCGGATCAATTCGGTCCTACGGGAGCAGAAGGGGGTTACCTATGGCGCCAGCTCGGCATTGGAGACGTCGCGCCGAGCCGGCGTCTTCAACGTCTCAACGGCCGTACGGGCCGACGCCACCGTCGAGGCGGTGCGAGACATCGTCGAGATCCTCACCGCCGCGACCGGCACATTGACCGACGACGAGATAGCCACTTCCGTGCGAGCGGCGACGGAGTCGGCAGCGCTCGGGTTCGAGCGGGCCGAGGCAGTGGTTACCCGGGTCGAGATGCTGCTGTCGCAAGGGCTGCCCCCCGATCACGTTGACTACAACCTCGCCCGACTGCGAGCGGTCACGACCGAGGCGGCCAACACGGCATACGCCGATGTGCTGCGAGCCGACCAGCTCACAGTGGTCGTGGTCGGTACCGCCGACGAGCTGCGAAAGCCGCTGGGCACCTGGGGTTACGCGGCGGTCCGAGAGGTCAGCCCAGAGCTGCGTTGACCACCTCCACGGCCTCGGCCTGCACCTGTGCGAGATGATCGGGGCCGCGGAAGGACTCGGCGTAGATCTTGTACACATCTTCGGTTCCGGAAGGGCGCGCCGCGAACCAGGCTGACTCGGTCGTGACCTTCAAGCCACCGATCTCTGCACTGTTGCCCGGTGCTGTGGTCAGCTTGGCCGTGACCGTTTCGCCGCCGACCGTGTCGGCAGCCACATCGGCCGGTGACAGTTTCGCCAGCTTCGCCTTCTGCTCCCGGCTGGCCACCGCGTCGATCCGGGCGTACGCCGGGTCGCCGTGCCGGCGTACCAGAGCGGCGTAATGCTGGCTCGGCGTCTGGTCGGTCACTGCCAGGATCTCACTGGCGAGCAATGCCATGATGATGCCGTCCTTGTCCGTGGTCCAGGTCGTGCCGCCCTTGCGAAGGAAGGACGCGCCCGCCGACTCCTCGCCGCCGAAGCCGATGCTGGCATCGAGCAGTCCTGCCACGAACCACTTGAAACCGACGGGCACCTCGACCAGGGTGCGCCCCAGTTCGGCGGCGACCCGGTCGATCATCGCGGAGCTGACGAGCGTCTTGCCTATCGCCGCGTCGGCCGGCCAGTCGGGCCGGTTGGCAAAGAGGTACCCGATGGAGACAGCCAGAAAGTGATTGGGGTTCAACAGGCCACCATCGGGTGTGACGATGCCGTGTCTGTCGGCGTCGGCGTCGTTGCCGGTGGAGATGTCGAAGCGGTCACGGGCTGCGATGAGAGTCGCCATGGCGCTGGGCGACGAGCAGTCCATGCGGATCTTGCCGTCGGTGTCGAGGGTCATGAAGCGCCACGTGGCGTCGACCGAAGAGTTGACCACGGTGAGGTCGAGCCCGTACCGCTCGGCGATGGCACCCCAGTAGGCCACGCTCGCTCCGCCCAGGGGATCGGCTCCGATCCGAATTCCGGCTGTCTTGATCGCGTCGAGGTCCAGCACCTCGACGAGATCTTCGACATACCGGCCCATGAAGTCGTACGTGTCGCAGCCGGCACGAGTCTGCTCACTGGTCGCGCGCGGGACGCGTGCCACACCGTTGTGCAAGAGGTTGTTGGCCCGATCTTGGATCCAGCCCGTTGCCGCCTGGTCGGCTGGCCCGCCATGCGGCGGGTTGTACTTGAACCCGCCGTCGCGTGGGGGGTTGTGCGAAGGCGTCACGACGATGCCGTCAGCCCTGCAACCGTCTGCTCGTCCGTTGAGACGCAGAATCGCGTGCGACACCGCCGGGGTGGGGGTGAAACCATTCTGTGCGTCGACCAGCACCTGCACGTCGTTGGCTGTCAGCACCTCCAACGCGCTCTGCCAGGCGGGCAGGGAGAGTGCGTGAGGGTCGCGGCCGATGAGCAGAGGACCGGTGATCCCCTGCAAGGCTCGATATTCGACTATCGCCTGCGTGGTGGCGACGATGTGTGGCTCGTTGAAAGCACCGTCCAGACTCGACCCGCGGTGTCCGGACGTTCCGAAGGCCACCTGCTGGTCGGGGTTGTCCGGGTCAGGGACAACGTCGTAGTAGGCCCCGATGACCGCGTCGACGTCGATCAGGTCTTCGGGCTGGGCGAGTTGTCCTGCGCGGTCGTGAGCCATGGCTCGATTCTGCTGCATTGTCGCTGTCGCGGTTTCGGTGAGGTGATCGAGAGTCTCAGCCCTTGATACCGTCTGTTATCGTCTCGTTATCCGACGCGGAACTGGAGGATGGATGCGGGTCTTCGTCACCGGAGCCACCGGAGTATTAGGGCGGGCCGCGGTAGCGTCGCTGTTGGCGGATGGCCATGAGGTGACTGGGCTGGCTCGCACTCCCGAGAAGCGCGGCGTCGTCGAGGCACTGGGCGCAGACTCGGCGAGCGCGCAACTGTTCGACGTCGATGCGATGGCTGCTTCTCTGCAGGGGTTCGACGCAGTGTGCAACCTCGTTACCTCTATCCCGACCGGCATTACCGCGCTTCGGCCGGGCGCCTGGAAGGCCAACGACCGCCTGCGCACGCAGGCTTCCAAGGCGCTGGTGGCTGCCGCTACCGCCGCCGGTGTACGACGGCTGGTCCAAGAGAGCGTCTCCTTCCTGTACGCCGCTGGCGGTGACGAGTGGATTACCGAGTCCAGCCCGCTGGCGGTCACTCGTGCTGTTGAGCCGGCAGCCGTTGCCGAGAGCAATGCCAGCCTCTTTGGCTGCGGGCACCGCGAGTCTGTCGTCTTGCGCTTCGGCAATCTCATCGGTGACGACGCCATGACTCGTTGGCGCCTGGCGCAGGCGCGGTCAGGTCGCGCCGTCGGCATCGGTCATCCCCAGGGCTGGGCACATGTGGTTCACCCGTCCGATGCTGGGTCTGCAGTGACAGCGGCGCTATCTGCATCACCGGGGATATACAACGTGGGCGCCGAGCCCGTCCGGCGTGCTGAGATGGCCGCCGTATTCGCCGAAGCGGCGAGGCGGCCCGAGGTGGGCTTCATGCCGCGATTCGTCGTCAAGCTTGCAGGTGAGCGGTTGGAGCCGTTGACTCGTTCACACCGGATCTCTGCCGACAAACTTCACCAGGCGACCGGCTGGAAACCCCGCCACGACACCTTCGAGATGTCGTGGTTGCCTGATCTCGCGAGCCGGTGAAATTCCCCAACGCGCATTCCGCGAGCCTCGTTCGACTGTTGCACGCACACTAAGCCGATGACCGAGCCTGAGAAGTCAGACCGCGACGAGGCCCTGAGGCGGCGTCGGCTCGATGCGATCTTCGGTGACGTGTTGCCTGATCCGACTCGCGACGAGCGGGTGTTGGGTGGCGATATCGGCAGCGCAGAGGAGGACTCGGCTGGAGAGCGGGAGCGGGACCTGCTGTCCGACGTACCGCCCCATCACGGCTGAGTCGACGGTGTGTCCCTGTCACGGTTGACGGGCTCGGAGGAGGTCGCGGATCTCAGTCAGCAACGCGACGTCCTCGGTGACGACCGTTGCGTCCTCGTCGGAGTGGAACAGATGCTCGCGCGCCTTGGTGTAGGGAAGAACGATGAGGAAGTAGACCACGGCCGCGAGGATGAGGAACGAGATGAGCGCCGTGAAGAAGGCGCCTACCGGAAGGCCGTTAGGTTCGTATGCCGAGAAGTTCGGCACGCCGCCGAATTGGCCCACCAGACCCATCAGCAGGCTGACTGTCGCGGTCACCACCTCGGCGAAGGCGGCGGCCATGATGAAGGCCACGGCGAGCTCGACGAGATTGCCGCGCAGGACGAAGTCTTTGAAGCCCTTCATGGGATGGGACCTCCGAAGAGAGAGGCGCTGTCGAGGCGCCGGCCGATGAGCAACGAGTGAGGGTAGCAACTCCAAGCGCTCAGGCGATCAGCTGCTCAGGGTCAGGAAGAGCTGTGTTAGGGCGCTTGCCTGCGCCAGCCGAGCCGCGTCGTTCGGTGTGACGGCGAGCACGATGAGTGCGCCGTCCCGGCTGTCCTCAGGCAGCTGCGGCAGCGTCACGACTGGGGCGTCGTGTACGACGCGTCGGGCTGTCACGCCAGCGCCAGCTGAGGCCGCATATAAGTCGACGCGATTCCCCGTGTCGAGCAGTGCCACCACATCAGCGTCGGAAATCCGCACGGGGGCCGCCACAAGTCCCGCTGGGTACCCCGCGACCATGGATTCTGCGAGAACGCGGCGGTCGGTCAACGGCTCTCCTGCGCGCATGGGGGCCGCCACCGTCTCGCCGACCAGCTCGTCGCTCGCTGATACTTCGCTGGGCACCAGGTCGGTTGTCATCTCCACCACCCGAATGTCAGCGCTAGTGAGGACCGTGCCGGCAGCCAAGTCGCGCGAGGACACAGCGACCGAAGTCGTGGACGGGAGAGCAGGTGAGAAGATCTGGACCGCCACCATGGCCGCCGCCGACGCTGACGTGGCTGCGACCAGGCGACGGTGCCGCAGCAGCGCGCGCCGCATCATCGACGCCAGTCGGTGCAGGTCGGCCATGGAACGCCAGCCTAGGCTCGCCGCTCACTGACCGGGGCTTCATCCACAGGCTCAAGCCCTGGTTGTCGGCGGTGCCGGAAGGATTGGTGGCTGAGCTAGTTCTGGCGACCTGTGGCGCCAATAGTTCCGCGGCCCAGTCCGCGGTGGCGTTGCATGAAGTGGTGCAGCACCCGGCCGGTTGTGCTCGGCGCGGACCGGTCAGGAGGCGGCTTTGGGTGTCGAGCCGCGAGCCGTGCGCGAGCTCTGTGTGTCGGGTGGGCGGTCGGACCTCGTCGAGCGGTCGGACCTGGTCGAGCGGTCGGACCTGGTCGAGCGGTCGGACCCTGATGTGCGACCAGCACGGTCCGGTTTGGTTGAGCTAGCCGAGCCCCCGGATTCCGCGGAACCGGCAGAGTTGCTGGACCTCTCGGCCGAATTCGACTTGCCGGCCCCCACCCCGACCTTCTCACCGCCTGAGCCGCCGTCGGTCTTCGGGGTCGGGTCACTCGACTCGGATGCGGCGCCTCCCTCGGTCGAACCCTGCCCCGAAGCCGCCTGCCGGCTGTCGTTGCGGTAGAAACCAGCGCCCTTGAAGACAACGCCCACCGCGCTGAGCACCTTTCGCAGCCGGCCAGCACAGGCTGGGCACTCGGTCAACGCCTCGTCGGTGAAGCTCTGGCGGACCTCGAGCTGTTCGCCGCATTCGGTGCATGCGTACTCGTAGACGGGCACACGCTCTCCTCGGGAAGCCGCGAGCGCGCTTGGCACTCGCGACGGTCGACTGCTAATCAGGTCTATTGTGCGCTAGCGGGTGTGACGACGCAAAGCTGCGCGCCATCCGCGGCGTGGCATTCGCCGCAAGCCCGTGTCGACGTTGCGGCCAGCGGCATCGCCTGCAGGCACAATGGGGCACGTGGCGCGCTGGCAGAAGGTTCTTGTCTGGGTCGGTGGGGTGCTGGCACTGGCGCTGGTCGCCGGCTCGACAGCAACTGTGTGGACAGTCCGCCGATCGTTCCCTCAGACAGACGGGGTCATCGAGGCAGCAGGGCTCGACTCCGAGGTCAGTGTCCTGCGCGACAAGTCCGGAATCCCGCACGTGTACGC
The DNA here is from genome assembly GCA_013813125.1 of Nocardioidaceae bacterium. Taxonomy (GTDB): domain Bacteria; phylum Actinomycetota; class Actinomycetes; order Propionibacteriales; family Nocardioidaceae; genus JACCZJ01. The sequence continues at coordinate 8,310 of JACCSH010000131.1, forward strand.
CGACTCCTCCTCCGACCTGTTCTTCGCCCAGGGCTTCGTTCAGGCGCAGGATCGGTTCTTCCAGATGGACTTCGGCCGCCACGTCACGGCAGCCCGGCTGACGGAGCTTCTCGGTCGCGACGCTCTCGAGACCGACTTGTTCGTGCGGACTCTTGGCTGGCGGCGGGTCGCCGAACGAGAGCTTGCCCTGTTGACACCGGCTGCTCGCGGTTATCTCGAGTCCTTCGCCGAAGGCGTAAACGCCTACCTCGCCGGCCGGGACGTCGCTGAGATCTCCCTGGAGTACGCCGTTCTGGGACTGACGCGGCTCGACTACACCCCTGAGGAGTGGACTTCGGCGGACTCCCTGGCCTGGCTCAAAGCGATGGCCTGGAGTCTTGGGAGCAATCTCGAGGACGAGATCGACCGTTCCTTGCTGTCAACACAGCTCACGCGGGATGAGATCGAGTCTCTTTGGCCGCCCTACCCGTACAAAGCGCATCAACCGATAGTCGAACGGGGAACGCTCGAGGATGGGGTCTATGCGCAAGGCGCCAGCGATCAAGTTGCCAGCCTGCCAGCACAGTCAGCCTCCAGCATCGAAGCGCAACTGAGTCTTCGGCACGCCAAGGCGGCCAGCTCAGAGCTCAGTACCTTGCTGGGCGTTACTGACGGTCTTGGCTCAAACGCCTGGGCTGTCTCGGGGGAGCACACGGCATCGGGCGAGCCCATTCTGGCCAATGATCCGCACCTCGACGCGTCTCTGCCGAGCCCGTGGTACCAGATCGGCCTGCACTGCAACCAAGTCGACTCCGACTGTCCCTTCGACCTCGCTGGCTTCACCTTCGCCGGCCTACCGGGCGTTGTCATCGGGCACAACGCCGACATCGCGTGGGGCTTCAGCAACCTGAACGCCGATGTCCAAGACCTTTACCTCGAAAGGGTCGTTGACGACACCCACTATCTGTACAACGGGCGAGAGCACGAGTTCCGGACTCGGGTGGAGAGTTTCATCATCGAAGGGGAAGAAGATCCGGTCGAGATCACGGTTCGGGAGTCTCGCCACGGTCCCCTGATCTCCGATGTGCACCAAGGG
>JACCSH010000149.1 GCA_013813125.1 Nocardioidaceae bacterium
CAACGCCTTGCGGGACGACTCGACGCTCATCATCTGCACCGTCTCGTGATCCTCGGCGAAGCGGCGTTCGATGATCCCCGACCGAGTGCGAATCCACTCGTCTGACGACTGGATGGCGTCGACGATCTCGGAGTTGGGAACGACCCGGCTGGGGCGATAGCTACCCATCCCGAGGATGCGGGTATGCCGGGCGCCTTCAGCGGTGGAGATTGATGCCGTCATATCACTCGCTCTCTGGATGGAGTCGAACAAGAGGCTGTCCGGGGGAGACCAGGTCGCCGTCCTCGACGATCCATTCGACGATGGTGCCTCCGTGGGGAGCGGTCACCGGGGTGCTGCCGCGAAGGTTGCTGACCTCACCGATGACGACGCCAGGGAGCAGCTTGGTGTCGATCGGAATGTCCGCGGTCTGAGTGAAGGTGCCCTTGGAGGGGGAAACGAGCATGCGCCACGTGGGTGTCGAATCGATCGGGGAGGCGTCACCGTGCTTGTCGGCGAAGGCGCGAGCCTCGTCGAGCTGGTCGGGCGTCTGGAGCGCGAATCCCTCGACATGCTTGAGCTGGCGTTTGGCGATGCCAACCAACGTGCCTGCCGGCGGCATCTCCAGGATGCCGGTGACACCAAGATCTGTCATCGTCTGCATGCACAGGTCCCACCGGACGGGCGTACTGACCTGGGTGACGAGCCGTTCGAGCACGTCACGACCGGAGTGGACGATTTGGCCGTCCCGGTTGGAGATGAGTCGGGTCCGGGTGTCATGCGTGGAGACGGCTCGCGCGAGCTTTGCCAACACGTCGACTGCTGGGCTCATGTGCTCGGTGTGGAACGCGCCCGCAACGCTCAACGGGATGAGTCTGGACTTCGCCGGTGGGTCGGCGCTGAGCGCTGCCAGCTGTTCGTTCGAGCCAGCTGCAACGATCTGACCGGGTCCGTTGTCATTGGCGGGTGTCAGACCATGGCGCTTCAGAATGGCCAGTACCTCGTCTCGCTCGCCGCCCAGAATCGCCGTCATGCCAGTGGGCAGTGCAGCTGATGCTTCAGCCATCGCCTGCCCGCGCTCTCGCACGAAGACCATGGCTTGTTCGGCGGTGATGACACCTGCTCCAGCTGCGGCGGCCACCTCACCAACGCTGTGGCCGGCCACCGCGCCGACGCGCCCGAAAGCATCGGTGGGGTGCGGAAAGAGCGCGAGCGCCGCCAGCATGCTCGACGCCACCAAGAGCGGCTGCGCCACGGCGGTGTCTCGGATCGTCTCAGCATCTGCCTTGGTGCCGTAGTACTCCAAATCGAGGCAAGCAACGGCTGACAGCCAGTGCAGCCGATCGGCGAAGGAGTGGTCGTCGAGCCAGGGGGTGAGGAAGCCGGGAGCCTGAGCACCCTGACCAGGCGCGACAATGACGAGCACGACCCCATCATGCCGTCTTCGAGGCCTCTGACCGCGCTACGGAGAGACGAAACTTGCGGGGGTGTTGTTGTAGCTTTCCTACAAGGCCTACGAGGGGCTCAAGAGCCTGCCGAGGGTGAGCGCGATTCGGAGGGTGTAGGCGTCGCGGGCGTGTCCAGGAGAGAGTCCGGTCACGTCGGTGATCCGCCGAAGGCGGTAGCGGACAGTGTTCGGGTGCACGAAAAGCAGGCGTCCGGCCCCCTCGATCGAGCCACTGGTATCAAGGTAGGCCGTCAGGGTCTCGAGCAGCCCTGACCCGGCTTCCACGAGCGGCTGGTAGACCGAGGTGACGAGCTGGCGACGCGCGTGACCGTCCCCGGCCAGCGAGCGCTCAGGCAGCAGGTCGTCGCTGGAGACGGGTCGTGGCGCCTCGGGCCAGGCCACTGCCGCGCGAAGCCCGGCCACTGCCGCGCGGGCTGACACGTTCGCCGCCAGCAGGTCTTCGACGACTGGACCGGACACGATCGGGCCCTCGCCGAAGTGGCCAGCGATCGTGCCAGCGGCGCGGTCGACGTCACTGACACCGCCCAGCACGACGACCAGGCGATCGCCTTGGACGGCACAGAGGGCGTCGAGGCGGGCGGCCCGTGCGTTGCGCTTGATGCCGTCGACGGCTGCTGCCGAGTCCCCTGACGGGGTCAGGCCGAGCACCACGCAAACCCCGCTCGTGGAGGCCCAGCCGAGCGCAGTGGCTCGCGATCGAACTGCCTCGTCGGCTTCACCGCGCAGCACGGAGTCGACGATCAGGGCTTCGAGCCTGGCGTCCCACGCGCCACGCTGCTCAGCCGCCCGGGCATAGACGTCGGCAGCCGCGAAGGCGATCTCCCGTGAGTAGAGCATCACCGACTCACGTACGGCGGCGGCGTGGCTTGGTCCTACGACCTTCTCGACGTGCGCCTCCACCACCCCGATCGTCGTACGCACGAGTTCCACTGTCTGTTGCAGCGTGATGACGCCGGTGAGCTCACGTGGAGCGGTGCCGAAGACCTCGGCGGTGACGGTTGCACCGCTCGAAGGATCACGGAACCAGTCGACAAACGAGGAGATCCCCGCACCGGCGATGAGCCCGATCCAGGACCTGTTCTCGGCGCTGAGAGCGCGGAACCAGGGCAGCTCCTCGCGCATGTGGGCGGTCGCCTCGTTGGTGAGTGCGCCGATTGCCTTTTCGAGCCGTTTGGTGGCTACTGCATCCCCGCGGGTGAGAGTCCCGGAGTCGCCGGGTCGGTTCACCCTCTTGGCTCGCCGCGTGGGACTCATCCGGGGAGCCTACCGAGTCGACTTGTCGTCTACTCACAAACGAGCGCTGAGCCCATGTTGCCCCGCCAGGCCTCCGCCTTCTCGAAGCATCCGTTCGCTAGATCTTCACGCCGCCAATGGTCCGCCATGAAGCCGGGGTCGTCTCACTGACTCGTGGTGGACGCTTCTTGTGCCTGGTCGCTCCAGCGCACCTGCAGGTGCAGGTCCAACAGCTCTTCGTGGAGATCGGTCGTGAGTTTGGCGGCGAGCTCTGCCCCGTACGACGCTCCGACATAGCGGCCTCCCCGCGCGAGTCTGCGAAGATGCTCCGCCGCTCGCGCGTCGGCTGCAGCGTCGACGTACTTCGCCTCGATGCACGCCGACACCGCCTCCACCACCGATTCGACGCGGGGGTCAGTAACGCTCACCGCCCAAGTGTGAAGCCTCTCGCTTCCGACCGCCAAAGCGTT
>JACCSH010000019.1 GCA_013813125.1 Nocardioidaceae bacterium
TGCCTGCACCGGTGAGAAATCAGCGGCGACGCGGAAGGCGAACACGTGAGCAACGGTGACCACCGAATCGGCTTGACCGTCACTCATCGGCGATATGTGCCGTACTCCTCCGCTCACTATGCTGGCAGCTTGGTGGCCGGTGCCTACAGCCTCGAGTTGTGCGGGGACGTGGCGACGGAGGTGTGCATCCGTACCGATGGCGATGAGGGTCTGTTGGCTGCCTACGCCGACGTGCAGTTCCGCGCACCTGTGCGGGCCGGCGACGTACTGGAGGTGGAGGCCGTCGTGGTGCGGGTCGGCACCCGTTCGCGCACTCTGGACTTGAAAGTGTCTGTTGTCTGCCGGGCCCGCCCCGATCTGGGCGAGTCCGCTGCGGAGGTGCTCTCGGAGCCCATCGTGGCTACCACCGCCACGGGGACAGTCGTGGTGCCGGTGGGGAGATAGGTCAGCCGGGGCGCTCTTCGGCGCGTCTGGTCCAAACACGCCGCGCGCGTCGAAAATTCGCGAAAAGTTTTCCATTCTGACTTGCTGCGGCTGACCTGCGTACTTGTCCCAAATTCCCAGGTCAGTAGTGAGTTGACAACAATGCGTCACGTTGAAAGGGTTCAGGAGGTCCACCGGTAACCGCCGATCAGCAACTCATCGTCAGGCGCACTGCTTTCAACCTGGTTCCTGATCCAAACCAGCGCGACGCAGGCCCTCCATGTCTTTGCTGACACACGTGGGTGGACCCGGGAAGAGCCTGCTTGCCAGTAGACAACGGGCGCTTCGGTCCACATCCAGTGGCGCCGTCGCTCGGTTCGAAGGCGAGCGGGGTTTTTCCGGTTCCGGCCCAGGCGATCCCTAACCACACCCGCCGGGCTTCGCGGTCGGTAGGCTCGCAGGCGTGCCTCTCTCGCCTCGCATGAGTGGCCTGGCGAGACTGACCGGCTCCGCCGTGGCTGGGTTGGCCGCAGCGGCCGCTTTCCCGCCCTGGGGCCAGATCTGGCTGCTGCCGTTCGGGTTGGCCGGACTGATGGTCACCGTGCGTGGTTGCCGCGGCCGCGGAGGCTTCGCGCAGGGACTTGCCTTTGGTCTGGGGTTCATGTTGCCGCTGACCAGTTGGCTCACTGTCATCGGTGCGGATGCCTGGCTCGCGGTGGGACTCTTGGAGGCCCTCTTCTACGGGCTGATGGCAATGACCTGGGCCTGGCTGCGCATTTCCGCGTACTGGCCAATCGGCATCGCCTGCACCTGGGTCGGCGCGGAGCTCTTGCGAGCGACGGTGCCCTTTGGCGGCCTGCCCTGGGGACGGCTCGCCTTCGGCCTGGTCGACACTCCGCTGGTGCACTACGGCCGAATCGGTGGCACCGCTCTCGTCGCGCTCGTGAGCGTCCTGTCCGTGGCGCTGGTGGTTGCGGTCATCGAACGACGCCAGCTTGACCTACGCGCGGGTGCGATGCTGCTGAGCGGCGTCGGGGCGCTGGGAGTCAGCCTGCTGCTGCCGGCGCGCGCCGCAGACCCGGGCCAGGCCATCACGGTGGCAACCGTGCAGGGCAACGTACCGGGGGAAGGCATGAACGCTTTTGCCGAGCGGCGTGCCGTCCTGCGCAACCACGCCCAAGCCACCCGCGCCTTCAGTCGAGACGTCGCCGAAAGCTCGCGCCCTGCTCCCGACATCGTCATCTGGCCGGAGAACTCAACTGACATCGACCCGTTCGTCGATTCGGCGGCATACGCACAGATCGACCGCGCCGTCCAAGCTATCGGCGTTCCCACGTTGGTGGGAGCCGTAGTAGCGGGACCGGATGCGACGCAGGTACAGAACATGGGCATCGTCTGGACTCCAGGGTCGGGTCCGGGCGAGCGTTACGTGAAGCGCCACCCCGTCCCGTTCGGCGAGTACATCCCCTTTCGCGGCATCCTCACCCGCTACATCTCGCGTCTGGAGCAGATCCCGCGCGACTTCGCCCGAGGGACGTTCGACAACGTCCTCGACATGGCCGGCACGCGCGTCGGGGACGTCATCTGTTTCGAAGTGGCCTATGACGGTCTGATCCGCGATGCGGTGAACGACGGGGGAGAGCTGCTGGTCGTACAGACCAACAACGCGACTTACACCGGCACCGGGCAGCTGCAACAGCAGTTCGCCATCTCCCGCTACCGTGCGATCGAAACCGGTCGGACAGTCGTGGTGTCCGCCACGAACGGCATCAGCGGCATCATTTCCCCCGATGGCGAGGTCATGGACATCACAGCCGAGAAGACCCGTGATGTGCTGGTCGAGGAGGTGACGTTGGCCAGTGGGGTGACGGCGGGTGTGCGGATCGGAAAGTGGCTCGAGTTGGCGCTTTCGATGGCAGGCCTGGCCCTCGCTGCGCACGCCTACTTGGGTCGACGTCGCGAGGTTGGCACGATGGCAACGTGATTGCTGACCGGTGCATAGTCGTCATCCCGACGTACGACGAGGTCGACAACCTCGAGCTGGTCGTCGACCGGATTCGCGCCTGTGTCCCCAGAAGCGACGTCCTCGTGGTCGACGACGCCTCACCTGATGGCACCGGCGAGCTAGCGGACAAGCTCCAGGCGCATGACCCGCAGGTGCATGTCCTGCATCGGGCGGCCAAGGAGGGCCTAGGCGCCGCCTATCTCGCCGGTTTCGCCTGGGCGCTCGAGCGCGGGTACGACGTGATTATTGAGATGGACGCCGACGGTTCACACCTGCCAGAACAGTTGCCCCGGCTGCTCGAGGCGCTGCCCGGGGTCGATCTGGTCCTCGGCTCACGCTGGGTGCCCGGGGGCCGGGTGGTCAACTGGCCGCGACGGCGCGAGCTCTTGTCCCGAGGGGGCAACCTCTACACGCGGCTGGCTCTCGGATTGCCGCTCTCCGACGCGACAGCGGGATTTCGGGCCTTCCGCCGTCATACCCTCGAAGGCATCGATCTTGCCACCGTGACATCGCAGGGATACTGCTTCCAGGTGGAGCTGGCGCGGCGCACGGTCGAAGCCGGCCATCGGGTTGTCGAAGTTCCCATCACATTCGTGGAACGACAGGCTGGGAACTCGAAGATGACCGGGGAAATCGTGCGGGAGGCACTCGTGCGGGTGTCGCAGTGGGGGTTGGAACACCGCATCTCCCAGGCGCGGACCTTCCTGACGCGATCACGTGTCCCGCAGCGGTAGCGCCATGCCTGTCGTGGCGCTCATCGTGGCCTTCGTCGCGGTACCCATCGTCGAGATCTATCTGATCATCCAGGTCGGCCAAGCGATCGGCGCGCTGCCGACGGTGCTGCTCTTGATCTTCGAGGCCGTGCTCGGTGCCTGGCTGGTCAAGCGCGAGGGCAAACGCGCCTGGACTGCGCTCGAGACCACTTTGCGCTTTGGCCGGTTGCCCGGGCGGGAGCTAGCAGACGCGGCGTTGATTTTGATCGGCGGCACATTGCTGCTCACGCCGGGGTTTGTGACGGACGTGTTCGGCTTCTTCTTCGTCTTGCCCTTCACTCGCCCGCTGGCCCGGCGGGCAGTGATGGCGTGGTCTGCCCGCCGCATCGCCTCGCGCGCCAGAAAGGGGTATGCGCCCGAGCACGGGGGAACCTTCCGCATCTACCGCGGAGACGAGCGCAACACCTCGGAGTGAAGGGCGGAGAGGTGGCGGAGGTCAGGCAGATTTCTTCGTCTTGCTCCGCGACGATGACCTGCGGTGCAGGTGCGGTGGTCCGATCTCACCTGCACGCAGAAGCTCGAGCCGCTCCGAGAGGATGTCTTCCAGCTCCGGAATGGAACGTCGCTCAAGCAACATGTCCCAATGGGTGCGAGCCGGTTTCTCCAGCTTGCTTTCAGGCTCGTTGCCGTCGCGCTGCTGGGATAGGGCACCGCACCGCGGACATTCCCAGGTGAAGGGCACCTCAGCCTCCACCGCCATGGGGATCTCGAAGTCATGACCGTTGACGCAGTCGTAGACCACGCGCTGGCGAGGCGCGAACTCTATGCCGCTCTCGTCTTCGAAACTGGTGCCTCCGAGGCGTGATCCTCTGAGGGTCGCTCGCTCTGACATCGTGATCTCCCCGTCTGTGGTTGCGTTAGGTGGCGCGCCGCTGAGCAGTGATGAGACGTCGTACGCGCGAACTCATGACGTAGCGTGGCTGATTCTTACAACGAGTTCGCTTCTGCCATCATTCCCAATCGGCCTGAGAGTCCGCTGAGATACCGCAATGTAGGGCCTGAGGGTTGGGCGGAATCCGGTCAAACGACGCGAGGAGCCTGGTTTCCGGCTTCGGCGATTCCACGGCGGACATCCACCCGTGACAGCAGCGCCAACCCGACCACGAAGAACACCATGAGCGCGAAGATCGCCGGGCGGTAGGAGTCGGTCCACTGGTGTACCAGGCCGAAGATCAAGGTTCCGAGCCAGCTCGTCCCACGCTCGCCGGCCTGGTAGAGGGCGAAGTACTCGGCTTCGCGTCCCCGGGGGATCAGCTGGCTGAAGAACGACCGAGACAGCGCCTGGGTCCCACCTAGCACCAGACCGATCGCCACCGCCATCGCGAGGAACGGCACCAGCTCTTCGCGGGGCAGGAAATACGCAGTCGTCACGACCCCCATCCACACGAGCAGTCCGCCCGAGATGGTGCGCTTGCTGCCGTAGCTGGCGGCGATCCGCCCGAACAGCAATGCCCCGCCGAACGCCACGAACTGCACCAGCAAGATCGTGGCGATCAGCACCTCTGTCTCGAACCCCAACTGCTTTTCGCCGTACGTCGACGAAGCCACGATGACCGTCTGGATCCCGTCGTTGAAGAAGAGATAGGCGAGCAGAAACGTCAGCGTCATTGGGTAGGCGCGCATCGACGTGAGCGTGGCCCACAGCTGGCCGAAGCTTTGGCGGACGATACTGCCAGGAACCGCCTCGGTGGAGACCGCGGGCCGGTCCCGCACGCCGCGGTACGGGATGATGGTGAAGAGCGCCCACCACAGGGCCGCGCTCACCAGGCAGATGCGCACCGCCATGGCCTGGTCGAGTCCTAGCGAGTCGTGCAGGGTGACCACGGCCAGGTTGGCTGACAGCAACAGTCCGCCACCGAGATATCCCATTGCCCACCCCCGTGACGACACCCGGTCGCGCTCGTCGGGCAGGGCGATCTCACAGAGGATCGCGTCGTAGACGACCAGGCTGGCACCCAGGCACACGTTGCCGACCAGCAAGAGCATGGCGCCGAGTTGCCAGTTCGATCCGGTGACGAGGAACATCGCTGCGGCGGAGGCGCTGCCCGCCCACGCGAAGCCGGCCATCAGATGTCGCTTGTGCGAGCTGCGGTCAGCGAGCGCTCCGACGATCGGAAGGATGAAGGCCGAGATCACGGTGGCGAACGTGACCACATAGAAGACAAGTGATCCCGGCGACACCGCCACCCCCGCGACCTGCAGATCGGTGAAGCAGGAGTCGGCACCCGCCCCGCACGCCGCCGTCTCTGCCACAGACGTGAGATAGGGCGCGAAGAGCACAGTGGCGACGGTGGTGACGTATGCGGAGTTGGCCCAGTCGTAGAAATACCAGGCGCGTTGCTCGTGGTGGCGCGAAGCGCCTGCCAGGTCGGCGCTCGGCGCGGAGGCTGCCGTCATGTCCTTGCCTCCCGCCAGATGCCGCGCGACTGATAGGTCGTGCGCAGCACGTCGATTCGGTCAGTCATGATCGCATCCACCCCCATGTCGAGCAGCCGAGCGATCTCATCGGCGCTGTCGACGGTCCAGACGTGGACCTGTTTGCCGAGCCGGTGAGCGGAGTCGATGAAGGTCGGTGTCACGATCCTGAGGTGGCCATGGCGGACCGGCACCTGAGCTGCTTGGGCGAAGCGGCCCAGAGCCTGGGCTCGCAAACGATGTGCCGGCAGCAGCCGTAGCGCGGCGACTCCGACAGCCGAATATGCGGTCGCGACCCGCGGTCCCAGAAGCCGTCTCATCTCGCGCAGGTGACGTGGTGAGAACGAGGCGACGCAGACACGGTCCCAGGCACGGTGCCTGGCGATCGTGGCCGCCAGAGGTGCCACCGCGGTGGCTGTCTTAGCGTCGATGTTGACACGTAGCTGCGGCCAGGTCGCCAGCACCAAGTCCAGCGTCGGGATCGGTTCGCGGCCGGCGATCAAGGCATGGCGCAGGTCGTCGTACTCGAGGTCTCGGATTCGGCCGACAGTGCCGGTGACCCGCTCCAGCGTGGCGTCGTGAAAGGCGACCAGCACGCCGTCGCGCGTGGCCTGTACGTCGGTCTCGACATAGCGGTAGCCGAGGTCGACCGCTGCCTGGAACGCGGCCAGGGAGTTCTCCAGGCCCGCGCCCTTGTGGCCGTTCGGCGCACCTCCGCCACGGTGGGCAAACGCGAGCGGCAGGCCGTCGTTGTCGAAGTAGGGATGGTCGACGGCTCGGAGCAACCTGGGCACACGCAAGGATATGTCTGCTCGCCGCGCGCTGTCCCAAAGGACTAACCTGGCCGCATGGACTCGATGGCTTGTCCGCAGTGCCAGGCACAGATGACCCCCGAGCAGCGGGGTGGAGTCACTGTGAACCAGTGCTCGACTTGTGAGGGGCTTTTCATCCCGCGTTCGGAGCTCGGCGTGATGATCGAGCGAGAAAGCGAATGGCATCTGGCCTCCGGGCCTAGCACGCAGCCGATCCCGCGGATTGTTCCCGGCATGAGCGCTCCACCTACATATCCCGAGGCCAGGCAGGCTCGGTCCTACGTCGATGAGCTCTTCGGCTGACCGTGTCGTCTGAGGAGGCGGTCACGTCTAGCTCCGGAGCGCGCAACCGGCGGATCAGATGTCGCGGAACGTCTCGATCTGGGCGCCGAGGGCATTGAGCCGCTCAGCCAGATCCTCGTAGCCGCGGTTGATGACGTAGACGTTGCGCAGCACAGATGTGCCCTTAGCTGCCAACATGGCCAGCAAGATCACGACGGCAGGACGGAGCGCTGGCGGACACATCAGCTCGGCTGCCGACCAGTGGGTCGGGCCCTCTACCAGCACCCGATGGGGGTCGAGCAACGTGACACCCGCACCCAGCTTGGTCAGCTCGGTGAGGTAGATCGCGCGGTTCTCGTAGACCCAGTCGTGGATCATCGTCTGGCCGTGGGCGGTGGCGGCGATGACGGCGAAGAAAGGCAGGTTGTCGATGTTGAGACCGGGGAACGGCATCGGGTGGATTTTGTCTATCGGAGCGTGCAGAGTCGACTCTTGCGTCGTCAGGTCGATGAGGCGGGTTCGCCCGTTTCCGGCCAAGTACTCGTCGCTGCGCTCGTAGTTGAAACCCATCTCCTCGAGCAGGGCGAGCTCGATCTCGAGGAACTCGATGGGCACTCGACGGATCGTGATGCACGACGAGGTGACGATGGCCGCCGCCACCAGGCTCATTGCCTCGATCGGGTCCTCGGAGGGGGCGTAGTCGACGTCGACGTCTATCTCCGTCACACCATGGACGGTCAACGTCGTGGTGCCGACACCCTCGATGCGCACGCCCAGCTTCGAGAGGTAGAAGCACAGGTCCTGCACCATGTAGTTCGAGCTGGCGTTGCGGATGACGGTGACGCCGTCGTGGCGGGCCGCGGCAAGCAGCGCGTTCTCCGTCACGGTGTCACCCCGCTCGGTGAGCACGATCGGCCGCAACGGCGCAATCTGCGAGTCGACCTGCGCATGGTAGTAACCGTCGGTGGCGCTGATCTTGAGGCCGAATGGCCGCAGCGCAGTCAGGTGGGGCTCGACCGTACGGGTCCCCAGGTCGCAACCGCCTGCGTAGGGCAGTTCGAACGCCTCACGGTCGTGGAGGAGTGGGCCGAGGAACATGATGATGCTGCGAGTACGGCGGGCAGCCTCCTCGTCGATGCTGCTCAGGTCGAGCTGGTCGGGTGGGATCAACTCGAGGTCGTTGTCCCCGAGCCAGGTGGACTTGACCCCAATGCTGTTGAGAACCTCGAGGATGCGGTTGACCTCTTCGATGCGGGCCACTTTGCGGAGCGTCGTACGGCCCTTGTTGAGCAGTGACGCGCACAGCAGGGCCACTCCGGCGTTCTTGCTGGTCTTGACGTCGATCAAACCCGACAAGGTGGTGCCGCCGACCACCCGAAGGTGCATGAGCTCGGGTGCTCCCAGAGAGACGATGCCAGAGTCGAGCGCCTCGCCGATGCGAGCGAGAGTGTCCAGCGTGACGTTTTGATGACCCCGCTCGATCCGGTTGAGGGCGCTTTGGCTCGTGCCCAAGATGTCTGCGAGTTGAGCCTGGGTGTAGCCGCGATGCCGGCGAGCGTTGCGGATGAGATCACCGATGCGCTGCAAGTAGTCCCCGTTCATGCCACCACCGTATCTCATATCTGAGATAGCGGTAAAGGCCACGCCGACGACTCTGTCCACCGTCTAGAGTCGCCCCACCATGTGTGCCGCAGTCGTGAGCGAGTCGCAGCTCGTCTTCACTTTGGCGGACCGATCTCGCTCCCTCGCCGCGGTATCGCTTGAGTGTGCCCAGGAGATCACCGGCCAGCGTCGCTTTCGCCGTGCGGTCGGGGGATGGCAGCTGAGCCTGGCCAGACCATCGCTGCATCGGGTCGAGTACAAGCTCCTCGTCACGACCCGCGAGGGAGCCAGCCAGGTCGGGTGTGACCCCGAGAACAACGAGCGGGTACGGACGGCCTTCGGGGAGCGAAGCGTTGTGCACATGCCGCACTACCGGGCGCCGACTTGGCTTCACGACCGCGCTGAGTCGGGCTCGCTCGAGCGACTTACCCACACCGACCGATCCCTCGGCGACGTGCCGATCACTTTGTGGTCAGCGCCGGGGTTGACCAAGGACACGACAGCGCCACTGCTTGTCGTGCACGACGGACCTGAGTACGTCGACCTGGCCGGCTTGACGACGTACGCCGAGGCCATGGTCGCTCGTGGCACGCTGCCGACGTTCAGGATGGCGCTCATGCAGCCCGTTTTGCGCGACGAGTGGTACTCCGCCAACCCCGACTACATCGCTGCCACCTTCGACGTGCTGGACCGGCTCGCGGACGCCTACAGCACATCAGCCGATCCGGTGGTGATGGGCGCCAGCCTCGGCGGGCTGAGCGCCCTACTGGTCGCGCTGCATGACAGATCGAGCTTCGTCGGAGTTCTCAGCCAGTCTGGGTCCTTCTTCCAGCCCCGGCTGGACTCCCAGGAGTCGTCGTACCCCTTCTTCTCGCGCGTGACGAGCGCCGTGCGAGCCGTGGTGGACTCCCCATCGGCCCCCCGGCGGCTGGTTGTGGCGATGACGTGCGGGGCTATGGAGGAGAACTTCGCCAACAACGACGCGATGGCTGCCTGTCTTGACCGCCAGGGACACCAGGTCACGTTTCGGTCGGTGCCGGATCTGCACAACTACACGGCCTGGCGAGACAGTCTCGACCCGACGATGACCGATCTGTTGCGACACGTGTGGGGTAGGCGAGGATGAGCGCGTGAGACGCGAGCAGGTGGAGTTGCCCCTGCCAGGCGGTGATGCCAGCCTGTCGCTTATCGCCTACGGCAGCTACGGCAGACCCGTTCTGGTGTTTCCCAGTGAAGCGGGCCGAGCCACAGATTTCGAGAACAACGGCATGGTGGGCGCGGTCACCGATCTGATCCAGGCAGGGCGGGTGAAGCTCTACTGCCTCGACTCGTTGGACGCCTACAGCTGGGCGGACGCCACCGCACCCCTCGAGGAGCGGGCCCGACGCCATGGCCTCTACACCGAGTGGCTGGTCTCGCAGGTGATCCCGTGGGTTACGGCCGACACCGGTGGGGGAGGGGAGCTCATGGGCCTCGGCGCCAGCATGGGCGGCTATCACGCGGTGCACTTCGCCTTACAGCGGGCCGACCTCATGCCGCTTGCCATCGGGCTGTCCGGCAACTACGACGCGAGCTCGTGGCGAGGATGGGGAGACCGCGGCGACGCGACGTACTTCGCGAACCCCACCGATTACGTCGCGAACCTTCATGGCGACCATCTCGACTGGCTGCGGCATCGGCTGTCGGTACTGCTGGTCTGTGGCCAGGGGGCCTGGGAGGTGGACCCGACAGGGGCCTTGCCCTCGACGCAGAAGATGGCGACGCTGCTGAAGGACAAGGGCATCCGCTGCGAACTCGACCTGTGGGGCCATGACGTCGCCCATGACTGGCCGTGGTGGCAACGACAGTTGGCTCACCACCTGCCGCGGTTCTGTTGAAAACCCCAGCTGACACTGATCTCGGGAGAGGAGCATGATGACCCAACCTCGCCGGCACCTCGTCGGACTCCTGCTCGGCATGGAGGAGGACTGGCCGCGCGCCTTCGAGTCGATCGTCGAGCGGCTCGGAGTCTTCAGCTACGCCGGTCAGCGCCACGCCATCGACATCGAACGGGTCCGGATCGAGCCGTTCAACCTGCGCGACAAGGCCCGCCACGATCTGGTGATCGACCGCCTCGCCTACTGGTACTACCATCCGCGCGAGTGGCTCAAGAAGATCACCCTGATGGACGACGTCTACCTGTTGAACTCGCCGTTCACCTTCCAGTCGATGGAGAAGCACTCGGCCTACTGCGCGATGATGCGTCTGGGCCTGAAGGTGCCCGAGACGGTCCTCGTTCCCTACAAGAACCCGATCGACAACGTTCGTTGGTCGTACACGGCGTCGCGCTACAACCAGCCCTTCGACCTCGAGGAGATCGCTCACCGGATGGGCTACCCGATGTACATGAAGCCGTTCGACGGAGGCGCCTGGCGAGGGGTCTCGAGGATCAATCACGACGACGACCTATGGGCGGCCTACAACCAGTCCGGTGAGATGCTCATGCACCTGCAGAAGGCCGTCGAGCCGTACGACGTTTTCGCCCGGGCATTGACGATCGGGCCGGAGTCGATGGTGATGAACTTCAAGCCCGACGAGCCGATGCACAACCGGTATGCGGTAGACCATGACTTCTTGTCGCCGGCGGTGGGCCTGGAGGCGACCACGATCGCCCAGACAGTCAATGCCTTCTTCCGCTGGGAGTTCAACTCGTGCGAGATGTTGGTCCAAGGCGACTCCGTGGTGCCGATCGACTATGCCAACGCGTGTCCAGACGTGGCGGTGACGTCGCTGCACTACTACTTCCCCTGGGCTATGCGCACCCTGGTGAAGTGGACGGCGTTCTGTGTTGCGTCCGACCGGCCGGTTCGTCCCCACGTCGAGCCAGCGGAATGGTTCGCCGTTGCCGACGACCCCGATTTGGGTTATGACGCCAAGCTGGCTGCCTATTCACGCTTGTCCGACTCGTACTTCGAAAAAGAGCGTTATGACGAGTTCTGTGCGCAGGCTCTGCCCTCCATCGACGAGCTGGTGACGGAATGGGTGGGCTCACCGGCGTTCGACGACCTGCTTACCTCCACCGTGGTCAGCACTTATCCCGCCGCCGAGGTCGACCGCTTCCTCGCGCATTTCCGCGGCCTGCTGGCGCTCTGGGTCGCTGACAACGCTGCTGCTTCAGCCTGATGCCGGGCGACGATGGCGACACGACCCTGGCAGATCGGATGCGCATCGACGCGGCCGACGAGGAGCACCTCTACGCCAACCTGATGCGGTCTATGGCCGACGACTGGGAGGCAGGAGGCCCTACTCGCCAGATCTGCCGGGGATGGGAGGACGCTCCCGAAACCGCCCTCGTGCAACTGCGCCTCCTGGCCGGAGTATTTCGGATCGTGTTGAGCGGTCGCGCCCCTGAACTGGTGCCGTTCTATCGCTGTCTGGGTGGTCAGGCGCCTCCAGACGAGGCATGGCCTGCTGTACGCCACGTGCTCGAGCGTCATACCTTCGAACTCCATGGGGCACTGGCCGTGGCGCCCCAGACGAACGAGGTGGGCCGCTCCACGGCTCTGCTGGTGGGTCTGTTCGAAGCCGTACGGCGAACCGGCTTGACGCGCATCCGGCTCCTGGAACCGGGCGCCAGTGCCGGCCTCAACTTGTTGGTGGACCAGTTCCTGTTCGTCAACCAGAACTGGAGGTTCGGTCCGA
>JACCSH010000226.1 GCA_013813125.1 Nocardioidaceae bacterium
AGTTTGCGTCACGATGCTTGTAGTGGTCTCACCAGGAGCGAGCGGTGGGTTGTCGTCGACGCTGAGTCGGTCAAGATCCTGCTCGGACATGCCGTAGACGCGGCTGTCTCCGACGTTGAAGACGACGACGGTGTCGGGCGACAGCACAACTCCAGCAACGGTGGTTCCCATGCCCCTGCGCGTCGGGTCGCGGTCTGCGGCGTCGTACACCGCTGAGTTGCAGCCCTGCAGAGCCGACCGCACCGAGGCGTCGTCGCTGAGCGTGTTGGCGAGGCGGGACAGTTCCTGGACGACGAGCGTGCTCGCGAGCTCACCCTCCGGGTGGCCGCCTAGGCCATCGGCGACTGCCACCATGAGTGAATTGTCGATCGGGAATACCAGCGTCTGAGGGGTGAGAGTCGTCGCTGCGCAGGTCGTCCACGGTCCCACGGCGACGCTGTCCTCATTGTGCTCGCGCACCAAGCCGTCGTGGCTGAGGGCCGAGACTGCGATGTAGCGCACAGATCTCCTGATTAAGGTCGCTAACTGAAACTGCGACCCTAGTGGTCCCTGCGGGGTTCCGGCAGCCTAGGCCTCGGTGGGATCATGCTTCAGCCCAGTTGCTGCTCCTTTATCGCGACGGGGGGTCGGAGTGTTCGGCCTCGTCATGTCCTCCCCCTTTGGTGCCGATCGGGCGGCCATTGCGCGGGGCGTCACCTACCGGGAACCACGGCGAGCGTTGTCCGATCAGGCCGTCGGAATTTCGCGCTGCCACCGACACGAGCAGCTGAGACGACGTGAAGAGCAGGCCAGCATCGCGTTCCTTGTCGAGTCGGGCGCGTGGAGAGGTGCGCCGGTCACCGAGACAGCATGCAGACGAGCTGCCCCGGCGCGACGGTGTACGAATGGTTGCCCACGCTCCGGGAGAGAGTGGCCAACCGTATTGGGTCGACCCCTACCGCCATCCGCGCCAAGTGGCAGTCGCTGGGCGGGGAGAGCGGCTGGGTAGGTTCTCCCTTCATCGGCGAGCGCTGGATTGCCGGAGGGCGGCGCACGGTCTTCACCAACGCCACCATTTACCGGCTGAAAGGGCTGGGAGCGCACGAGGTCCACGGGGCGATTCGAGCGGCGTACGCCAAAGAGGGCGCGGTCCGCTCAATGCTCGGGTGGCCCACCACCGACACGACTGCGACTGAGACGGGTACTCGCGTCTACTTCCAAAACGGATACATCACCCGCGTTGCAGCGACCAGGACCACGACCGTGACGTACTACTGATAGGTGGTGTCTGCTTTCCTGCAGGCATGATGAGACGCCTCCCCGGTTGTCCGGGGAGGCGTCTGTGATTTCGGCTGCCAAAAGGCTCTACCGGCCGAGGCGTGAAGCCAGCAGCTTCTTACCCTCCGTTGCCCCCTTCTTGCTCTCGGCCTGCGCCTTCTTGAAGAAGTCGGCTAGCTCCTGGTCGCCGGCCTGCTCTGCGTCGGAGATGTAGGTCTCGAGACGCAGCGCATTGTCCAAACACGCCTCGGTGAACCAGATGATGTTGTAGTCCTTGTCCTTGGTGCCGGTGATGTCACCGAACTCCTCGTTGCTCTGGGCAGTCATCTCGAGCCTCCTTGCTCTTGTGGGGACCTTTCTCCCGAGGGTTACCCAATCTGGCGCGAACCTGTCAAGGGTTGTCCCCGTAACCCGACTGGCGGCAGACGAGCGTAGACAGCGGAGCGGACGCCGATATCCCAGAGCTTGGTTGCGTAGGCCAGATCGCCACAACGCCCATGGCCATTCGTAAGCAAAGCCGCGACCTGGGAGAATGCCCGGTACAGCGCGTTGGCGAGGGCCACCGGCTGCAGTCGAGGGGTGGAAAAGGATCGTGTCCGCGACACCTGCCGTGTCACCGCAACAATTGTTGAGCACACTCACGGAGCTGCGGTCGGCACTCGCCTCGACGCCCCTTCCGCTGGAGACGCTGGGTGCGAGCGAAACCCGCGGAGTGTGTGACGGTCTGGTCGCCCAGCTCGACGATTACGTGCTACCGCGGCTGATCCAGATCGATGCGCCTCTGCTTGCGGTGGTCGGCGGCTCCACCGGAGCCGGCAAGTCGACGCTCGTGAACTCTCTTGTCGGGCAGCTGGTCAGCCAGCCCGGAGTCCTGCGCCCCACAACACGCTCACCGGTCCTGGCGTTCAACCCGGCTGACACACCCTGGTTCGACGGACAGCGGATCCTGCCCGAACTGGCTCGCACCACCCGCGCCAGCGCAGACCCTCGGGCGCTTCAGCTCGTCGCCACAGACGCTTTGCCGTCCGGCCTGGCGATCCTGGACGCTCCTGACATCGACTCGGTCGAAGAGCAAAACCGCCTGCTGGCATCACAGCTGCTGGCCGCAGCTGATCTGTGGTTGTTCGTAACGTCGGCGACGCGCTACGCCGACCAGGTCCCCTGGGGGTTTCTCAAGGCGGCTGCCGAGCGCAGTGCGGCGGTGGCGGTGGTACTCGACCGGACGCCGCCGCAGGCAGCGGAAGATGTAGCCGCCCATCTCACCGAGATGCTCGCCGACCGTGGGCTCGGCGACTCGCTGCTGTTCACCGTCGTCGAGTCCCCCATTGGCGACACGGACCTGCTCCCCCTTG